>JAYUVP010000251.1:0-4162 GCA_043753995.1 Fibrobacterota bacterium | reverse complement strand
TCCATGCGGCCTTCTTGCGCTATGGACCCTCCCGCGATGGATTTTTACCGCTTAAAGATTCGGATAGGCCGGGCCAAGAATCCCCTTTGAAAGAGGGCGATGCCGTTTTGGTGCAGGTGCTCAAGGACGAAGTGGGAGAAAAGGGCGCGGCATTGACCACCCGTCTTTCTCTGTCGGGTCGAGCCTTGGTGTATTTGCTCGATAAAGATGGAGATGGCGGCGTCAGCAGTCGTTTGAGCGATGAAGATCGAAGCCGGCTTCGCACGGTTTTGCAAGAGTTGAAAGTGAATGATGGCGCTAGCGTGATTTTACGCACAGCAGCCCTCTCCAAGGGTTTGCCGGAATTGCAAGCCGATTTGGATCGGCTGGCGCTGCTGGAAAAAGAAATACGCGACAGTTTCGCGCGCCGTCGCGATCCCGGCCTGCTTTGGCGCGAGGCTCCACCGGTCACGCGATATTTGCGCGAGTATTGGCAGCGGAGCTTTGACAAGGTCTGGGTGAATACCGAAGAGGCCTATGCCGAATGCCGCAGCTTTTTTGCCCAGCATGAACCGGAAGATTTGAACAAGGTGGAATTGTCCTCGCATGGGCCCGCGCTTTTCGAGCGCTTGGGTTTAGAGGAGACCTTGGCCAAGCTGGATACGGCCAAGGTGGCTTTACCCTCGGGTGCCAATATTGTGATTGAAAGGACCGAGGCCCTGGTTTCCATCGACGTGAATTCGGCGCGCTCCAAATCGAATGAACCGCAGCGCGAAGTCGAGGAAAATATTTTTCGCATCAATTGCGAAGCCGCGACGGAAGTCGCCCGGCAAATACGCTTACGTGATCTTGGCGGCATTATCGTGGTCGATTTTATCGACATGGAAGAGCCCAGGCATAAGCAGGAGCTCGAAGTCCTCATGAAGTCGCTTTGCGCCCGTGACAAAGCCAAGGTGAAGGTTTATGGCTTGAGCCCGCTTGGCCTCATGGAAATAAACCGTCAGCGTTTGCGCAAAATTCCCGAAACGCGTGAACCCCAGCCCTGCGCGCATTGCCAAGGGCAGGGCAGGGAAGAGGCGGTAGAAACCCTGGCCTTGAAAGCCCTGCGTTTATTGGCGGCGCGCCTCTCGGAAAAACCTGGAGAAAGTGGCGCCTCCTTGACCTTGCCTCCCGATGTCGCTGCCCGTTTGTGGAATGAACATCGCCAAGATTTGGAAGACTTGGAGTATCGCTATCGCACCCGCATTCGCCTGCAAATCAGCGAGGGATCGCGCGCTTTCATTTTTCAGTGGGTGGCTGGCGGTAAGGCGACGCATCGCCTACCCAAGGCGCCGACTCGGCCCCTGGCGACGGAAATGGCGGAAAGCAAGGACCTTGGCGATAGTGAGGAGGACGTTACCCCTCCAGAGTTGGTTCCTGCAAGGCGTCCGCAAAGACGGGTGAAATTACCTGCCATCCTTAAGCCAGAAGTGGTTCAGGAAAGACGGAAACCGGAGATTCACCCGACGACCATCTCGAATACTTCTAAATCACCCAAGCCGGAAAAACCCTTGGCGTCAACTTCAAGCAAAGACGCGACAGATCGCGCTGCAGTGAAGGCCGACGAGGTGAATCGCAATCCGGAAAATGCAGCAGCCAAAAGTCGGAAATCACGAAATCGACGACGTAAGCGTCGCGGCCATCGAGGACCCAGCTCGGTCAATCCCGCGCCTTGATTTGATAGAGTATTTGCAAGGGCCGCAATTTGTCCTCGGCGAATTTCGTCGCGGACTCGCGGTCGGCGTAGGCGCCGATAAATACTTCATGCATGGATTTTCCTGAGCGCTGCACGGTTCGAGTAGAGGCGCTAATGCCCTTCCGACGTAATTGTTCCACCAGGGCTTGGGCATTACCCGGCATGGCAAAAGAACCGACTTGCAAAGTGTATTCACCTGCCGAATCCGCGGTAGACGCCACGGGCAAGGACCGCGCATTCTCTATGTCGGTTTGCAGGGGTTGTGGAGAGGTTTGGCCTTGGCTACTAGCCGCAGAAATTACACTGGTATCCGAGCGGGGGAGAGCCTGGGCTGGTCGAGGCAATTTGCTTTTAATCTTGCGCAGATAGGCGGCTTCCGGCGATTGCGGATAGGCTTTTAATAGGCTATCGGTCAGCGGGGTATAAGCTTTGTTTCCAGCTCGTAGGGCTTTGGCCCGCAACAAAAGAATGGCCGGGGCCTCGTCATCGGGTAGGTTTGGAGCCAAGGCCTTTAAAAGACTATCGGCTTGCTCCCACTGGTTTTTTCCAAGTAAAAGTCGGGCGGCGCTCTCCATTGCTAGCGCAGCATAATATCCGCTTTGTTTTTGCCGCGAAGGCATTTTAGCCAAATAGGCCATGCCTGTATCGAGATAGGCTGCGCGGTCGTTTTGCGTCAGGGCCAAATGCAAGCAGGCATTGGCCATCCAATAGCCAGCGCGATCCGCGTCTTCACCCTCTGGGTAGCGGCGAAAATATTCCCGGAATTCGGGAATAGCTTGATGATACCGACCGGAAGCATAGTGGTATTGGCCGAGTAAATAAAAGGCTTCCGCCTGTTCGGGCGAGGGAGTGGATGCGTTTTTTAAAGTTTGCCACGATTTCGAGGCCAAATCACCCCGCAACTGCAATTTGCCAGTGAGCAACAGGGCTTCGGCCTGGCCTTGATCGTTCTTCAAAGCTGCTTGAGCCAAGGCCAAGGCCGAATCCAAGCGACCATTCTCGGCTAATTCCGCAACTTGATGGCGGAGGCTGGCTTGGGCAAAAGACAGGCCAAATACCAAAGGTAAGCCGTAACCCAAACCTCGAAAACAAAAGCCTTTTCTCAACCTAGCACCCTCACTACTTCGCCGCGCAAGACCAAGCCCCGGCGCTCGAGCAATTTGGCCTCGACCAAGGCGCCTTGAACGAATCCCTCGGTATAAGGCACGATGACTTTGCGGAAACAGGTGGTTTTGCCTAACCATTCGTTCGGGTCGCGGTGACTGGGGCTTTCCAAAAGAATGATTTCATTGCGACCCACGGCCTCCTCTAGTTTGGCTTCGGTGATGATCATTTGGGTTTCAATGAGCCTTTCCAAGCGAGCTTGCTTGTCGGCTTCGGTCAAGGTCTCGATTTCATCGTAGGCTGTCGTGCCCTCGCGCGGCGAATAGGAAAAGAGATAGGCGCTATCAAAGCGAATCATTTCCATGAGCGCCAAGGTGTCTTCGAAATCACTTTCGGTTTCACCCACAAAACCGGCGATGATGTCGGTGGATAGGGCGACCTTGGGTATTTTTGCGCGCAGTTCCTCCACGATTTCCATGTATCGCTCACGTGTGTATTGGCGCCGCATTTTGCGCAGCATGGCATTGCTTCCCGACTGCAAGGGCAAATGCACATGATTGCAGACCTTGGTGCAAGCGGCCATGGCGTCTATGGTGGCCGAATCGAAATGGCGGGGATGCGGCGACATGAAGCGAATGCGATGTAAGCCGTCTATCCCTTCCAGACGGTAAAGCAAATCGGCGAAACTGTCTTTTTCGGTGCGATAGCTATTCACGGTTTGACCCAGCAAATTCACTTCGCGTATGCCCTGGGCCACGGCGGAGCGTACCTCCGCTTCGATTTCGGAGGCTTCGCGGCTGCGCTCCACACCACGCACCGTGGGAACGATGCAATAGGTGCACCGCTTATTGCAGCCGCGCATAATGGTTACGGGGGTGCTGACCTTGCTGTCGACCTTGGCCATGACGCCCGGATAATTTTCGAAAGCATTTTGCTCGGTGAGCACATGTGCCTTTTCATCGTCCTCGGTGTCGAAAAGCAGGTTTTCCAATTCCCGATAATTATCGGGCCCCACCACATAGTCGACATGCTCCAAGGCCACCGGGATTTTCTCGCCATGGTTTTGCGCCATGCAACCCACCACAGCAATGCGCACCTTAGGATTCATGCGCTTGAAATAACGCATGCTGGCAATGCGAGCATAGGCTCTATCTTCAGCACCTCCTCGTATGCTGCAGGTGTTCACCACCAGCACTTCGGCCTGAGCTGGATCTTCGGTAGGTTTGAGTCCACGCCTTTCCATCATGCCGCCGATGAGGTTCGAGTCGTACTCATTCATTTGGCAGCCAAAAGTGGCCATGTAATAATGGGACATGGGGCGTTTCATAAGCTTGTCTTAAATCG
>JAYUVP010000250.1:0-3964 GCA_043753995.1 Fibrobacterota bacterium | reverse complement strand
GGCCGCCATCTTGGGAATGAACGGCCCAGTGAAATGAAACGTTTTAGGTAGGCTTGCCTGGAACGGGATGGCTGGGAGAGCGACGAATAATTTATACTGTAAAAATGAGTAAAATTACGATTTACCCTTTTCTTTGCCTGATTGCACTATCACTTCCTATTACTCGCTCCCTAGGTCAAAAAGGGCAGGTATTGGATGGTAATACTTCGTCTCCCGTAGCCAAAGCCGTGGTGATGCATAGGCCGTCGTGGGCCATGGTGATGACAGATGAAACGGGTCGTTTTGATTTTACCGGCAAGGTGACGGGAATGGGATACAAGACCAAACTCTACCCCACCCAACCTTTGAATAAAACTTCCGAGTCTGGTGTTTGGTTTAATTCCCTTGGAGTTGCGCAGGCTCGCGTCCTACCAGGACGGGATCCCCTTGCCTTCCAACCCGGGACCGACGGGATTTTTTTCTTGCAGTACCATGGCTTCACCTTTCGATGGCTGCGCGTGCAAAGCCGCTGGATCGGAGGCCGTTCAGAGAGTCAAAGGTCACAAGCATTCACGTCGCTCGCAAAGACAGGGGCAACAACAGAAAGTCTCAGCATCAGCCGCTTCGGGTATGATCCTGTCAGCATCCCTCTCACTGGCCTAGATCTCGGCTCGATCCGACTGACATCGAATCCCGTTGCGCCTCCCCCGGGAATGCGCAAATTGGCCGGAGGGACCTTCTTGGCGGGTAGCACCGGGGATACGGTGAACGCTCGTTCTCATCAGGTGACGGTGAATGGCTTCTACATCGACACCACCGAAATCACCCAGGAAGACTATGCACTCGTAACGGGACAAAGGCCTTGGGAGCTGCGTTCGGAAACCTATTGGCAATGGTTCAAGTGGAATTACAAGGCATCCGTTGGAATGCGGTATCCTGCTCTGCTTTTGACTTGGGATGAAACTGCATTGTATTGCAATCTTCGCTCCAAAAGAGACGGCTTGGACACGGCTTTCACCTATCAAGGCATTGCTTACGATCGACCCAATCACCCTATTTTACAAACTGTCACTGTAAATATTAAAGCGAATGGCTATCGATTACCCACCGAACCGGAATGGGAATATGCCTGCAAAGGTGGACAGGATTCGGATTATTTCTGGGGAACCAACCGGGTCAATGAGGATTCTAGCCAGGCCTATGCCTGGTACCAATCCAATGCTCCCAAGTACAAGTATTCGAATGGCCTCTCGTTGGACTCGGCAACCCAGGCGCCGGTCGCCATGAAAGCGCCCAATCCCTACGGACTGTATGACATGGTCGGCAATGTGGTTGAATTCATTGCGGACATGGAAATGACTCCCTATACGTCAGCATCGGAAAACAACCCTTTCCTATTCAAGCCTGACGCTAATGGCAATTATTGGCCAAGGATGCGCGGGGGCAGCTTCCTGCACGAGGCTGCAGGTCTCAGTTGTGCGAGCCGTAATAGTGGATACAATTGGCGGGACTCAAGTGTTATCAATTTAGGGTTCCGAGCCATTCTTCCAATAAAGCCTTGATTTTCATCGCATTGCGGTGAGGTGGATATCCATTGCTCCAGAGTAGATTTCTTAGCATGCAACCCTCATCGGAAATTCGCTTGCTTGCATGTTTCCCACGTAGAATAATTCCCTCTCGCCTATCGATTATTTCAGTCACATTTGCGTCTGTTCTTCACCTCCACCCCACCCCCGATTCTCTCGATTGGCGCGTGGCCGTGCGCGCTACCCAGGAATTATGGCTGACCTCGAATGAAGGCGAGATCGCGATTCATGGACCCGGTGGAATACTCAGTCAACGCGGCAAGGGCTGGACGCTTGTGCCCAATCCCCTATCTGAAAATTTGCAGGATACGATCCATGGCAGTCCGCCACCGAAGACAATCCAGAGGCCTTATGGCTATTGTCGGATTCCCTTTTGTGGCTCTGGAAAGAGCCGAGAGTGACCTGGGGTGGAGGAAGCAAAAGCGCCTTTATACTACCTACCGATTGCCAAAAGCCTCTTGCACTGGCCATCCAAGAGGGACATCCTTGGCTTACCTGCGGCGCCTTGGCATACACAACTCACCCCGGATTCGAAACCATGGACTGGCCCTTTGCATCAGGTGCTCCTTGTCCACGGCAGTGGATTCGCCGTGGTGTCCCGATCTCGGAATCCGGTTGTGCCCATCAGGAAAAGAAAAGCCTGCCCTTCCCTCTCCCACCATGACCAAGCAAGGTCCGCGCACCCGCCGTACTTCCTGGTCTGGAGTAATGCATTTTTTCGCGGTGCTGGAATTCTGCTTTAATGGATGCGCTCAATCCAGTCGTCGGCCTTGCAAATCCAATATCACCGGTGATTCATGGCGATTTCCGGGAGACCATCGCGGATTGAATCGCTTGGCTTGCCTGAACGAACCCGGCTCTCGTTGGGGCATTTGAAGCGACGTAGGTAACAAGCCGTCGACAATCCCCTGGCGGAACCTGTAGTAGGAGTTTTTTGCTGCATAGGTTTCGTCGAAAAGAAGGGCGCTTTGCCCCATACGCCAATAGGTATTCGCATTGTCGGCTATACCCCACATGCATATCCAGTTGGCTCCGCCCGCCACGGCTGCCTTGGTGAATTCATAGAGACCTTTTGCCTGAAGAGAGTCGTAGGCGGCATTGCGGTGCGCCGCGCTGGCCGCCGCAACGGGATCGGTGTCGCCATAGTCGACTTCGGTGATATAGACCTCTAGGCCGAGAGCTCGGTATTCCTTGACTGCTTGCTCAAGCCTTGGCCAGATATAGTTCGCGTCGGTGCGGAAATGCCCTTGAAAACCGATGGCATCGATGGGCGTACCCGAATTCTTGAGATGCTTTACGAGCTGATAAAAGGCCTTGGCTTTAGTCGAAAAGTCCCAGAATTCGATACCATAATCACGAAGCTCCAACTTGGCCTTGGTGTGCTTCCTCGCGATTTCGAAAGCTCGGCGTATATAGACGGGGTGCTGGGTGTATACCTGCGAGCTACCCGTTAAGCCCGATTTATCGGCTTCCCAACCCATGCGCTGCCAGGGGCAGGTATTCGCCGTGGATGAGGAGTCCCAGTATTTCCCATTCCACATGAAGGCTTCGTTGATAACATTCCAATAATCGACCTTTTCAGAGTTGTTGTTCGCGGTGATGGCAAAGGTGATCCATCGGTTGAGCAAGGTGTCGAGCTCAGCGGGAGTGTAGGTTCCGCTATTGAGCCAATTGGGAAAATAGGTGGGCGAACCGGCCAAGAGGTGCACCGCCGTTTTCTTTCCCATCCCCTTAGCCCGGTTAATCACTCGGTTGGCATTGTTCATGTTGAAAGACACCGAATTCAGGTCGGTGCCCGACCAGGTGTCCCAGGTGGGGTAAGATGTCGTTTGGATGAGGCCGAATTCGCGATTCAGGACGGTGTCGACCTTGGCGGCGCCGCTCCAACTGAACAAACCTTCCTTCTCCGAGGAGCCCACTTCGGCGGTTGCGCCAATCAGGATACCGTTGTCGGTCAAACGCTTGCCCGTAGGCAAGGTCTGACCCATCACCGCCCCCCCAAGGAGACAGGGGATCAGGGTTGCGAAGTACTTGTATGACATGAGTCGGTCCGTCCTTTTCTTTCTTCGACTCTCATTAGCGGAACGGGTGCCGCCGATAGAACCGTGAACCTCTTTGGGGGAAATAGCTCGCCTGAGGGTGCGATCCGGCCAAGGTCCATTTGCCATAATCTGTTCTATCTGTATTATTTCCCCATGAGATTGCGCATTTTGGAAATTTTGCGAAGAAGGCGCCGTGAACGGGGTGCTCTGCCTTCGGTAAGGGAACTCGCCAGGGAATTCGAAGCCTCCCCCCAAACCGTCCATAAGGCATTGAAAGAACTTGAGCGAGAGGGATGGGTTCATGCCATCGATCGCAAAGGTTATTACTGGGGGACTGGCAAGGTCGAGGACTTGGGG
>JAYUVP010000249.1:0-106114 GCA_043753995.1 Fibrobacterota bacterium | reverse complement strand
TCCGTCACAATGAACGAACGAGTCATCGACCTCGGGGTTCCCACACTACCTTCTGAAGCATTGTCAAAGAGAAGCGCAAGCACTCGCCCCAACTTGGAGGAAAATGGCTTTTTCGCGCTAGCCAAAAAATACATGGATGAAAACGGCGTGGATCGATTTGATACCTATTCCTGGAGTGAGTTGACTCGAGGTTTTGCCATGAAAGGCGCCAATTACCGCATGTCTACCTATACCACCGATGTTCCCGGATCGACGATTGATGATGCAGTGACGGCGAATATTGACGCTGCAGTCATCATTAATGGGGCTCTGTTCAACTACCAGCCGAAAGATGGTAGTAATCACTCCGAGCCCGGACAAACTATGGGTATCATCATGGACAATGGGGGGGTGCCTCAACAAACTTCCTGTGATCGAATCGTATCCGCGACCAGGGGCTGCACAGAGGTGGCTAAGTATCGATGGTGGATGGGGCAAACCATGACTGGTGCCTATGAGCACGGAGGGCGTTCCATTTTGCCGTTCAAGGATGGACACCCACCCGTTCGGCCCGGCCCCCCGGATTTGGATGTGGCTGTTGGAGGTTTATACAGTCACATCAGTAATCGTGTCTATTTAAATCCTCGAACTGGACTTCCGGACGGAAACCGAAGGGTCGTCCGCCCTCCGGAAGATTTCGACTTGGGATTCGTTTACGCACCTTTCTCGAAAGGGCTTATGTCCGGCCTGACAAATACTTTCAGAGCGCACATGCTCGGGTTCGGAGGCATTGTGTATGACAAGGATACGGATATTCTTCTCGTTTGGGCTAAGCCGTTTGGCGCATCTGAATCTCCGGAATCTCTTGTGAAGCAATTCCTAAATTCAGGCGCAGATTGGGCGGTGGGAACCGATGGCGGGGGTTCTGTTGCCCTAGCGCACAGTTCCGGAACGAATAACGCCGGTCCCTTGGAGATTGCGGTAAGATCAAGAAGGCATAGAGGATCGCCTTCAGCCGGAGAAACTGTTACGAACTATATCGTTTTCAAAAAGAAATAGCAGGCGTCGACAAATTGCAAAAAGAACGAATAGCCGATCGCATCCAGATGTGGGAGTCCTTAGAATGAAAACATTAAGAATGCTGATGTTATTCTCGTTTCTTGCTTCCACTCCCTCCTACGCTTTCGATTGGAATCCTTTACCTAAAATCTCGTTGAAGGACATCGGCGATTTCTTCAGTGATGTCTGGCGGGATTTCGATGATGCCGTCCTCGAACCTATCGTCAATTTCGGCGAGGATGGCATTGATTTCCTTGGGGACCAATTGGTTGACATGGGTTTGGCACCGAACGTGAAAGTGGAAATCAAAAAGATCGTGGCTGCTCACCTCCGCGACCCGTTCGGAATTGTTCTGGCCCAGTCCGACAATACAGATGTTAAGTGGAGTCTGACTGTGCTTTCGGATCCCGCAACCAATTTAGTGGTGTTTCAGGATAACAAAAACAAATCGAACGTAAATGTCCCCGGTACCGGCTCAAGATCTATCCCGAGCATGGGTGTGTTTGACGCGAGGTCTGCGGGGCTCCGACTTTCAGGTCCCAAAGGATTGACCACGAACCACAGGGGCGATTTCTGGGTCGCGGATTCCAGAAACCACCGCATCATCTCATTCTTTTACGATCCCTTAGAAAAGGCTATGAAATATGTGGGAAGCATGGGCCACTTCAGCAATCCTTCCGCTGTTTCGCACTCACCGGGCATTTCGTTTTCCGAAAGTGACGATTTAATTTATATCGCAAATACGGACGCAAACTCCCTTTGTCGGCTCCCTGCTGACTTTATTGGCGAGGGATATTGGGAGGATCAAAGCGGCGCTATTTGCTTTGACGGGAAAGGAACTGTAATATTCACCTCTATTTCCGCCATCGCGGTCGAGAACAATTCCCAGGAGGGAGCCCAAGGTGACCCAAACATTCTTTATGTCGCCTATGCGAACAACAAAGTTGCAAAAATCCGGGATGATGGAGACTCGATAACCGTTCTTGAGGAAATGCAAATCGGGGACCCGCAATCCGTAAAAATCACGGGGCTTACCACTGATTTTCAAGGATTTCTTTATGTGGTTGACAACGGCGGGGGAAAAGTCGAGTACTATGCGACGAACGGAAATTTCGACAAAATATTCTCATTCGGAAAGAATGGAACCAGTAGCACACTGAATGAAGTTCAATTCAACCAGCCTCGAATGCTGGCTCTTTATGAGGGCGAGCTATTTGTTACAGAAGCATGGGGAGGTAATTCCGGGATTCAACGGTTCAAGGCCATTCCAACCATTGATAGGGACAATACTCATATTGAAGTCTCGCTCGATTTTCCGGGGGACATGGACGTGAATGCGAAGATTTCTACCAGGGGGCGTGTAAGTATCGAACTTGCCTTGTACGAAAATATTTCCACAATGGCAGACCCGACCGTGGTTTGGATTAAGAATCCTACTGATCTTCCCATCTTCGGAGGCGGCAAGGGTTACGCCGCATTCGCAATGGAGGGAAATACTGGCGTGTACAGTGGCATCCAATTACCGGAAAACAGACTGTACAGGATGACCGTCAAGTCATACATGGTTGACGACGTGACCCATCCGGTGGATGTATTCGTCAAGGATATGGTGCTTTCCAAACCCGGCCAACAACAGCCCTACTCGGTGCAAATGAAAGAAACCGGAATTTCAGAACCAGACATTTCCAAACCCACCCTTATCGTAACAAATCAATCCCAAGGCCAACTCCAAGGATTCACCGTACGGATGTGGATGGATAGGGGAGAGATGCCTTCCCAAAGTATCGTGGTAGACCGCTACTATACCGAACCTTCGTCAATAAGCGCTTCCGTTGGATACCATCCTAGGAATCCGAACCTGGTTTTCGCCGATTTCACCTATCCTACGTCCTTCCAGCTTAATCCAGGGCAATCCACATCGGATCCAGGGTTCCAATTCGGCATTCATTTCCAGAACTATTGGCCGGGCAAATGGAAGAAAAGCAACGACTTTTCATGGCAGGGTATTTCAGAAGTTTACAACGTCACCAGAAATATCACAATTCTAGGCTCAGATGGTCGCATTCTATACGGGGACTGGCCTGTTGTAAACGACTTACCGACCGCTCCCCAACCACCTGCGAACCGGCATCCAGTGCTTGGATTTGGACGCGTCGCTGATTGGTCAGCTCCGCAAGCCTTAATTTCTCTGGACACTGTTGCATACAGCGAGGGGAAGGCATCCTTAAGCATTGCAGGAGCGGGTTGGTTTACTCTTCAGAGCGTGCCCATCGCTACTGCGGGGATTACCGGGGAGCTTGCGACCCTTGCGCTAGACGTTTTTCTTCCGGGAAGCCAGCCGAATCCGTGGTGGTTAGGGTCGGTTGACCTGTTGGCGAGCTGTCCTTCGGCGAATATCCACAACGCATATCTTGGCCACGTAGAGCTAACGCCTTTGCCTCAGCAACGGTTTTCCACGATTTCCTTTACGGTTCCCGAGGATGTACTTGCGGCGTTGCGGGGGGATTACAGTGATTTCTCCCTCCAATTCAATATCAACGTCAATGCCGGAGCGCCGCCTCTCCTGTTCGACAACCTGCGATTCGTTCAATGATTGAAGGAGGTCCCACTATGCTTCGTTCACCCCTGTTCCTGATTAGTATTCTCGCCTGCACCCTGCCCTGCCTAGCTGATTTCGGGTGTCCTACGGGAACCACCTTTCTTGAGCGAAAAGATGAAGCCCAATGGATGAAAGCGTGTCTTAACGCAAATGCTAAATTGCACGGTCCATTTGAGGTTTGGAGCCAACCTGCAGTGAATCTTGGGGGCGTTGAATCTTACCGAAAGACAACACTAGGCCAGTATACAAATGGGTCGCAGAGTGGCATCTGGATCTATTGGAATATCGAAGGTGAGAAGGTGGACGAGAAAACATTCCAATAAAACCTGGCAAAATTGGCCTGGGAATGCTTAAAGTAGCCCGGCTCCTTTAGAGCACGGGGAGCTTTGATCAAATAATTATGGGTCCCATCTATGCCGATGTAGAGTCTTTCAGGCATTCCTTCCCTTCCCCCTAACACCCTCATCCGCCAAAGCCTCTGACAAGGAAACCAAGGCCGTGGGATTGTAAACCATTGTGGTGGATGCGGGTTGCAAACCATGCAGAGGCAGACAATGCGCAATTTCCCACTTGGCGATACCCAGTGCCTATTCCGTAGAAACCGCCATTCATTGCAGTTCGAGAACCTTGGGCGTAGCCAAGGCAGTGGCAGCGGTAGAGTGACCTTGGGCGAGGAATGGGGATTCTCAGGCCAAATTCGCCCTTTTTGCTAATGTGGGGATCGTGGGTTTATCCTCCGAGAGGATTAAGGCCTCCAATCCCCCCGCAATGTCAGGTATTCCTCTTTGTAGGTCGATCCACGAACCTCAAGTCCACTGAATCGGCAAATGATTAGAATGATGGTCGACGATTTTGATAACGACCTCAGCATTATCGCTCTTAAACAATTCTCAGAGATTACAGAAGGACCGGTGGACTCGTTTTAATGACGAAAGTAAAACAAAATCAAAGATGTTTATGCCGACATTTCCAAGCGCCATCGCAAAAGCCTTGACAAATTGGGCTGATGAGCGATCCCGCCTTTCTATCCCAAGAGCAAGTGCGTTACATCCAAGAGTTTGAGGCTAACCTCACAGGTAAGCCATTCCAGATTACTTAGCCTCAAACAAGGCTGAGTTCGCTTTAATAAAGTCCACAGGCTTAACGATGGGAATTCACTCGACTTCATTCAGGGTCAAAAGGTCTTTGTCGCCCGACACAATCCAAGCGGCATTCGTCGAAACAGCACAGCTTAAAATTTATCATCATCTGGATCGCGACAAAGGGTGGCCGCCTAATAAAAACCCGGAGGCAACCCCATTGGTATCAAGCACTACGAGCACGCTTGCGCACTTCCTTGATGGCTTTGGCTACGTCACTTTTTTTCAATCCCGCTTCCTTGGCGTGCTTTTGGCTGGCGCGAACCATTTTCTCAAATGCCTCGATGCTGGGAGGGACAATAGGCTTCATCAATAGGTTCACGCCATCGCTATATACCATGAACCGGGTGCCTTCTTCCAGGCCCAATTGCTTTCGAATATCGCCAGGTATGACCACTTGGCCCCGTGAAGACATGGTGGCGAATTCCAGTTGCGACATGGCGACCTCCGAAATATGAATTTCTTACCTCCAAGTATACACGCCGCTCTTCCCACCTAACAAGCCCCCCGCCTCAACCCAGACAATTTGGCGCCTCGTTGTAGACATCCTGACAAGCTTTCCGCGAAATCACGACTGCTTGTGTCGATTCAACCGCGTGAAGGATGTATTGTTTCTGTCGCTGAAAAAGGCATAAGATTTGCTCCAATGAATCACCAGATTGGATGCCCAGATTGTCTGAATACATTCTCATCGGTATCTTCGCCCTGATTGGGGCGATATTCGCAGGGGGGGCCATGTTAGTGTCCTACCTGTTGGCTCCGCGATTCCCGGACAAGGGCCGCAAGCTTGACCCTTATGAATCGGGTGAAAAGCCTATAGGCTCGGCCCGCATTCAATTCAAAGTCGGCTATTACCTATTCGCGCTCGTCTTCCTGGTGTTTGACGTCGAAGCCATTTTTCTATTCCCAGTCTTATCCGTGATGCGAAGAGATACCGAAACATCGGCGGTCGCGATTCCACCGACCCTCCTCCTTTTCGAAGTCATCCTTTTCATTGCCATACTCGGTTTTGCTCTAGTTTATGCCCTGCGGAAAAAGGCCCTCACATGGGATTGACCCCGCAACCCAATCCGACGCCCCTGCTTTATCCGAGTATTGCCGAACAGCAAGGAACCATGCTCAATGCCGTGGACTACGTGGTGGGCTGGGCCCGCGCGAATTCCCTTTGGCCGCTTGTTTTCGGGACTTCCTGCTGCGCCATTGAGATGATGGCTGCGGGTGCGTCGCACAATGACTGGGCCCGCTTCGGCCTTGAAGTGGCGCGCGCGACTCCTCGACAAGCGGATCTCATTGTGTTGGCGGGGACCATAGTCGAGAAGATGGGGCCCCGACTCATTACTCTCTATGAGCAAATGCCGGGACCGAAATTCGTGATCGCCATGGGTGCTTGCACCATATCTGGCGGTCCCTTTCATTATGACAGTTATTCCGTCGTCAAAGGCGCGGACAGGCTCATCCCCGTCGACGTCTATATACCCGGATGCCCGCCACGCCCCGAGTCCTTGCTATTCGGAATCATGCAGCTTCAAGAGATTATTCGCGCCAGTGGCCGCAAGGCTGGAGCCGTCCCGCGACCTCTGCATACGGCCCCCATCAAGGATGCTTGGTCGGATTGCGCCAAGGCCTGGGAAGAAAAGGAAAAGGCCAAGCAAGAGGGGATGAAGGAAGCGCAGGAGCTTTTCAAGAAAGAGAATCCTGATTATAAAGGCTATACCATTAAGCGTGTGGTGGGTCCCAAGTTCGATGAAGTGGCCCGTGTGCCCAAGCCGGAGCGAGGTTTACCCGCGGCTGAAATCTGGCCTATTATAGAGAAGGCCTTTCCAACCGCAACCGTCTATGGCTTACCTGCCGTAGCACCGGCAGCCGCAGCCCAGAAGCCTGCCGCTGCGCCTGCGGAACCGACGGCTTCCTCCACCGCCCCAGTCGAACCCAAAGCCGAAGCGCCAGCCATTCCGCCCGCTCCGCTCACGATCTCAGAAAAGATCGCCGCGCAGGGAGTTGAGTTTGTGCTCGATGTCGCGGTCAAGCGAGAAGACTATAAGTCTCTGGTGCAATTCCTCAAGGATGACCCTCGCTTAGAGCTCGATCTCCTCATCGATGTGACGGCAGTGGATTGGAAAGATCACTTTGATTTAGTGGCGCATTTCTTATCAGTGAATAAAGGGCACAAGGTTTTTGTGCGTTGCAGCTTACCTCACGAAGAACATCCGGAAATCGATTCTCTTTCGAGTCTATTCGCTGGCGCGGATTGGCATGAGCGCGAAGTCTATGACTTCTTCGGAATCCGATTCGCCGGGCATCCGGATTTGCGGAGGCTTTTCCTAGAAGACGATTTTCCCGGCCATCCGCTTCGCAAGGACTTCGAAGATCCGACCCGCGTGGTCAAGAGGCCCTATTGAGCTCCGTACCAAGCCTCGGAAATGCCCCGCTGCCACCGGGATTCTCGCTTAGGCAAACGCTCACCGATGGGTCCCAGGAATTCTTCCTCAATATGGGACCGCAGCATCCCAGCACCCATGGCGTACTCAAGCTGGTGGTACGTCTCGACGGTGAGACCGTCATCCAGGTGGTACCCCACTTGGGATTCATTCATCGCGGCATCGAGAAGATGGGCGAGAACGAGACCTTCCTCCAATACATCCACCTGACGGACCGGATGGATTATCTCTCCAGCCACATCAATAATCTCGGTGTATGTCTGGCCATCGAGAAAGCCATGAATATCGGGGTTCCGGAACGTGGCGAATATATACGCGTCATGATTTCGGAGCTGCAACGCATTCAAAGCCATTTGCTTTGGTGGGGTTGCTTCGGCATGGATCTTGGAGCCGTGACGGCTTTTCTTTATGGCTTTAAAGAACGCGAAAAAATCACCGCTCTCTTCGAGGAAATTTGCGGTGCGCGGCTGACCATGAATTTCTTTCGCCCGGGCGGCTCCAATGCCGACGTGCCCGCCGACTTCCTTCCCAAGGTTAGGGATATCATCGAGGCCATGAAGTTTTCCCTTCATGAATTCGACACCTTGCTTTCGCACAATCCCATTATCCGGGAACGCACCCGCCTGGTGGGATGCCTCTCCAAAGAGAAAGCCTTGAGCTATGGCTGCACTGGCCCCGTGGGCCGGGCCTCGGGGGTGAATTTCGACGTGCGTAAGAATCAGCCCTATTCCATTTACGAGCGCTTTCAATTCGACATTCCTCTCGGCGGGAATGGCGATTGTTATGACCGTTATATGGTGCGCATGGAAGAAATGCGCCAGTCTATACGCATCTTGGAACAAGCCGCCGACACCTTTCCCGAAGGCCCCTATCGCTCCAAGGAAAAGCCGCTCTACAAAGTCCCTGCAGGATCCTATTTCTCTTCCGTGGAAACGGCCCGTGGCATGCAGGGCACCTATATGGTTTCGGACAATAGCGTCAAGCCTTATCGCATCAAGTCACGCTCGCCCAATTTCTCCAATCTCTCCGGCATCAATGAAATGGCGGCGGGCGGCAAGATCGCCGATCTCGTCACCATTCTTTCCACCTTGGACATCATAGTCCCGGATATTGACCGATGAAGGAATATCCCGCTAATCATCCCATAGGCGATCTTGTCCGCGACCTGCTTCCACCTTTGCCTGCGGCCCTTGCGAATGGTCTCATCGCCGTGGTTTCAGTCATGGCTCTCGTCGTCGTCACAGCCATCTTTCTCGTGTGGCTAGAGCGCAAGGTCTGCGCCCATTTCCAGGCCCGCCTCGGCCCCATGCGCGTGGGTTGGCATGGATCCCTGCAGCCCATCGCCGATTCGATTAAACTGCTACTCAAGGAAAACTTGCGTCCGCGCTCGGTGGATATTCTGGCCTATTATCTCGCCCCCATGCTGCCTATCACCGGGTCCTTCTTGGTGCTCGCCATCATGCCCTTCGACAGCAATCTTCAAGCGGTGGATTTAAACGCGGGCGTGATTTATATCGCAGGGGTTTCCGGCCTCGGGGTTCTCGGCATTCTCATCGGGGGATGGGCCTCCAATAACAAGTTTTCCCTGCTTGGCTCCATGCGCTCGGGAGCGCAGATGTTTTCCTATGAGCTTTCCATGGTACTGTGCATGTTACTGGTGGTGATGGTGAGCGGCACGGCTTCGCTGCGGGGCATAGTCCTGTCGCAACAGGGAACCGTTTTCGACTGGTGGATATTCAAGCTTCCGGTGGCCGGCTTGCTGGCCTTTTTGGTTTACCTGATTTCTTCCACCGCCGAGCTGAATCGCGGGCCCCTCGATCTTTCCGAAGCCGAATCGGAGCTTACCGGTGGCTTCCATACCGAATATGCGGGCATGGGTTTTTCGATGTTCTTCTTGGCGGAATTCGTGAACATGTTTGCGGCTGCTGGCCTGGGAGCCACTTTTTTCCTCGGTGGTTTCCTGGCACCGCATGTGGGCATTGCGACCGTGGATGGCATCCTGGATTTCGCACCGGGCTGGGTTTGGTTCGGCTTGAAGGCTTATTTCCTCATCTTCCTTTATATGTGGTTTCGCTGGTCCTTTCCCCGCCTGCGCATCGACCACTTGCTGTCCTTGGAATGGCGGTTTCTCCTGCCCGTTTCCCTGGCCAATCTTCTCCTGGCAGCCGGCCTTGTCACCTACAACCTCCTCCTACCCTAAGAGGCAACCATGAGCACGGAAACTCAATCCCGTGATGTGGCCATCGCCGAGGGCCGATTCACCCTTGGACGAGTGTGGCGAGACTTGGTCGCCCTACTCCAGGGCATGGGCGTCACCTTCCGATATATTTCCCGCCCTTCCAGAATAGTGACAAGGCAATACCCCGAGAATCGCGAGACTTTGAAATTCCCGGAACCCTACCGTGGTCGCGTGGTCATGCCCCATGATGAGAACGACGATCACAATTGTACCGGCTGTACCCTGTGCGAAAAAGCCTGCCCCAATGGCAGCATTTCGGTTCTTAATACCCGCAACCTCGCCGGAAAAAAAGTCCTGGGCGAATATGTGTACCGCCTCTCCTCCTGCACCCTCTGCAATCTTTGCATCGAAGCCTGCCCTTTCGACGCCATACGCATGGGACATGATTTCGAAATGGCCACCAAGACCCGGGAAGAATTGGACTTGATCCTGAACAAGAAAGAGGGCAGGTAACTCGTGCGTGACCTGTTCTTTTATGGTGTCTGCTCCGTTCTTTTGGGCCTGGCCATGCTCACCGTGGCGGCCAGTAATCTATTCCGGGCTGCCCTGTCCCTACTCGGCGTGCTCTTTTGCACCGCCATTCTTTTCATCCTGCTTCAGGCGGAACTCGTGGCCCTGGTGCAGGTGATGGTCTATATCGGCGGCATCCTAATTTTCGTTCTGTATGCCGTGCTCCTGACCTCGGAGCTCGGTGGGAAAATGCCCTCCCCTGCCCGCCCCAAGGCCTGGGCCGCCCTGGGGCTTTCGTTGGCGACCCTGGCCGTACTCGCCGGGGTCTCCCGAGGGACTGGTCCTAGTTCGGAATCTGCTCAAGGGAATATTGCTGCGGTGAAATCCTTGGGCCTCCGCCTTCTGGACCCAGGACCCAACGGATTCCTAGTGCCTTTCGAGCTCATCTCCGTCTTGCTTCTAGCCGCCATGGTCGGCGCCATTGCCATTGCCCGGCAAGGCCGAGTAGAAGCCCCGAGCAAGCCTGGATCGGAGCCGAGCGCATGAATCTCACGGTTTGTCTCGTCGTTTCGTCCTTGCTTTTCGCCATCGGCGCCTACGGCCTTCTCACGCGGCGCAATATGATCGCCGCCCTCATGTCCCTGGAGCTCATGGTGAATGCGGCCTTGATCAACTTCATCGCTTTCGCCCGCTTCGGCACGAGTATTGGTGTGGCAGGCCGAGACAGCGAAGCCGGGCCCATCTTCGCCTTATTCGCCGTGGCCGTCACCGCAGCGGAAATGGCTTTGGCCCTCGCCATCGTCATCGCCCTGCATCGCTATCGCCGCAGCCTCGACATCGTGGATTTGGACGGGCTGCATGGTTGATACGCCCTTCTCCTCTCTCGCTTCGGCGGGGACTATGACTCTAGCCGCTTATGGCGTGCTGGCTTTGCCCCTGCTTTCCTTCGTGTTCAATGGCCTCTGGCTGGGGCGTAAGAATGCCACGGCTTCGGGTTGGACTGCCGCCATTCTCATGGGTGTGACCTTGGTCATGGCTGTGATTCTCGCCCTGGGTTATCGCTCCGAGATCCTGGGCAATGCGAATTTCCCCGGCAATATCGCGGTGGCCTTCGACCATGTCTGGATGTCCTTTGGCCCAGGCACGGCCCAGGCCGCCAAGCTCGGCTTTTACCTCGATCCCATATCGGTGATGATGGTCCTCGTCGTCTCCTTCATCTCCTTCCTGGTGCATGTCTATTCGATCGGTTACATGCACGGTGATCCCGCAGCCGGACGTTTCTTTCCCACTCTTTCCTTTTTCACCTTCGCCATGCTCGGTCTCGTGGTCGCCAGTAATCTCATTCAGACTTTTTTCTTCTGGGAACTGGTGGGCGTCGCCTCTTATCTGCTCATCGGTTTTTGGTATCGAAAGCCCTCGGCGGTGGCCGCCAGCAAAAAAGCCTTCATCATGACTCGCTTCGCCGATGCCTTCTTCCTCATGGGCGTGCTCCTCGTCGGCCTGCAAGCGAATGGCTTCGACTTCCTGTTGGTGAATAGTCACGGCGCCGCCTCGGCCCTCAATCACAGCGCCAGCGTGGGGCTCTTTACCGTGAACCTACTCACCTTGGGGACCGTACTCATCTATGCTGGAGCCTGGGGAAAGTCAGCCATGTTCCCGCTTCATGGTTGGTTGCCCGATGCCATGGAAGGGCCTACTCCCGTTTCCTCTTTAATTCATTCGGCCACCATGGTGGTCGCGGGAATTTTCCTCACCGCAAGGCTTTATCCTTTGTTCTCAGCGGCGCAAGGCACCTTGAGCGTGGTGGAAATCACGGGCTCCTTCACGGCGGTTTTCGCCGCCGTCATCGCCTGCACCCAAACCGACTTGAAGCGCATACTCGCCTTCTCGACCTTGTCTCAACTTGGCCTCATGATGGCTTCTTTGGGAGCCGGGGCCCCCGAAGCCAGCATCGGTGCGGCGGCCCATGCTGCGAGTCCCCTTGCCTTCACGGCCTCCATGTTCCATGTCTTCACCCATGCCTTTTTCAAATGCCTGCTTTTCCTTTCGGCGGGCGTCATCATTCATGCCATTCACAGCAATGATATTCGTGACGCAGGTGGCATGCGCAAGCGGTTGCCCATGACCTATGGCGCGACCCTCATCGCTGTGCTGGCTCTCGCGGGCTTCCCACCCTTTTCGGGCTTTTTCTCTAAGGAAGAAATCATGACAGCCGCCTTGGCCAATGGTCATTACGCTTCTTTCCTGGCTTGCCTATTCACGGGCGGCCTCACCGCCTTTTACATGACCCGCTATTTCCTCCTCGTTTTTCATGGCCCTGGCCATGAGACGGCGCATGCCAAGGAACATTCTCACTCCGCGTCACATGCCTCTGCCCATGCGCCCAAGACCCACGAAGGCTTGCTGATGGTTTTGCCCATCCTTATTTTGGCCTTGCCCAGCGCCCTCATCGGCTGGTTCGCCAAAGATTTCTTCGTCGCGAATGTGATTCCTCCCTCCTTCCTGGCGGCAGCGGAAGGCCATGGCGCGCACTTCGCTTGGCTGCCGCTAGTGGCCATTGGCCTCGCAGTTGTGGGTGCGGGAGTAGGCTGGTTTTTCTACGCCGGAAAAAACCGCAAGGTGGGCTATCCCGAGGGCCAATCACCGGCCTGGTTTCGCCTCATCCACAACAAGTTTTTTATCGATGAGCTTTATCTGATCGTGGTTCGAGTTGTCGGGGGTCGCCTGATTGCCTCGCCATTAAATCGTATCGAGCGCACCCTCATCAATGGCTCTTTCGATGCCGGCAGCGGCCTGCTCAAGCGCTTCGCCGCCTTCCAATGCCGTTTCCAGAATGGACAAGTGCAACGGTATATCGCTGTCGCCATGTTAGGTCTCATTCTCCTTTATCTCCTCGGAAGGGCGATTCACTGATGGACGCATTGGGTTCCATGGGAAGCTCGCTCCTGACCCTCACCTGGGTATTACCCCTGGCCTCGGCCTTGGTGCTCATGGCCATGCCCGCTGGCAATGCCAAGGCCATTCGCCGCTTTAGCCTCGCCGCCAATGCTGCCGTTCTCGCCCTCGTGGTCTTTCTGGCCATCGCCTTCGCGATGAATCCGCCTGTCGCCGAAGTGGGATCGACCCGATCGGCCTTGGCCTTTGCCACCAAGCTTCCCTGGTTCACGTCTTTAAACATCTATTATCAGATCGGCGTGGATGCGATTTCCATGACCCTCATGGTTTTGGCCGCCGTGATTGTTTTCACAGGCACTATAGCCAGCTGGAATATTACGGACAAGACCAAGGAATTCTTCATCCTCTTCCAGGTTCTCGCAGCAGGCGTCTTCGGGAGCTTTATCTCCTTTGATCTTTTCGCCTTTTTCGTTTTCAATGAGCTCACCCTCATTCCCACCTATCTCCTCATCGGACTCTTCGGCAGCGGACGCAAAGAATACGCCGCCATGAAGTTGAACCTCATGCTCATGGGCGGAAGCGCTCTCATCCTAGTGGGCATACTCGGGCTTTTCTTTCAGAGCGGCATTCGCAGCTTCGACATACTCGAACTCTCGCAAATCCCTTTCGATCGCTCTTTTCAGATGTGGGCTTTCCCCGCCCTATTCCTGGGCTTCGGCATACTCGGGAATATGTTCCCCTTCCATATTTGGTCGCCTGACGGCCATGCCTCCGCACCCACGGCCATTTCCATGCTCCTGGCCGGCGTGCATATGAAATTGGGCAGTTATGGCTGCCTGCGCATTGCCATGTATTTGCTGCCCGAAGGCGCCAGCCAATGGATGAGCGTCTTCCTCGTCCTGGCTGTTGCGGGCACAGTCTGGGGCGCCGTGGTGGCGATTAAGCAAAAGGACCTCAAGTATTTGAATGCCTATGCTTCGGTAAGCCATTGCGGTTTAGTCTTCGTCGGTCTCGCGGTGATGACCACCATTGGCCTGCGAGGAGCCGTGCTGCAAATGCTGGCCCACGGTTTTATCACGGCCACCGTTTTCTGCCTCATCGGCATGATTTATTCCCGCACTCATACTCGGCATATCCCGGACATGGGTGGGCTCATGGCGAAAATGCCCTTTCTCGGCGTAACCTTTGCCATCGCCGGTTTCGCCGCTTTAGGCCTTCCAGGCATGGCGGGCTTCGCGGCTGAGCTGAATATTTTCCTGGGAGGCTTCGCCTCCGAAAGCCTGCTATCCCGCCTGGGAACGGCAGTGGCCATCGGCTCCATCGTGTTGGCGGCGGTCTATGTGCTGCGCGCCACCAATTCCATTTTGCATGGCCCCGAGCGAGAAGAGAACTCCCATCTCACAGATGCCACCTTTCTCGAAAAGGTACCGGTGGTATTACTGCTCCTCTGCATCCTTGCCATGGGTCTTTACCCAGGCCCCATCGTCTCCTTGGTCGATCAAGCTCTTGAGCCCATACTCAACAATCTGCACCGGTAAGACCTTCATGGATTTTCTGCCCTTCCTTCCCGAGATAGCCATGCTGGCTTTGTCTATTCTCGTTTTAGCCCTGGAAATGGGTCAAGACGGGAAGGCAGCCCACCAGTCCGGTCGCGGGATTTTCCATGTCGCCTGGCTAGGGCTTGTCGTCGTTTTCGTGCTTCAGGGAGTCCTGATTGCTATGGACGTAACGACCGTGGTTGGAAGCTATCGTATTTCCCCGGAAGCGGGCCTTTGGAAGCAAATCTTCCTGCTCGCGACCTTTGCGACCGTGCTTTTATCCCCCGGATATTTCCGCGAAGGCGGTAGCGCCCGGGGATTGCTGACCCGTCCCGGCACTTTTTATGCCTTGCTATTGCTTTGCACCTTCGGCATGTTCGCCGTGGTCTCGGCCCAGGATCTTCTCACGCTTTATATCGGTATCGAATTGGCCACCTTGCCGCTCTATGCTCTAGCCGCCTTCCAACCCAAGGATGGCGATTCCATCGAGGCGGGATCCAAGTATGTGCTTATGGGCGGATTCTCCTCGGCCCTAACTCTCTTCGGTATGTCCTTCCTGTATGGCGCGGCCGGTAGTCTGGGTTTCCCCGCCTTAATGGAAGCCGTCACCATGAATCCAGGCAGTGGTCCGCTTCAGGCTGGTGTCTTCCTGCTTCTGGGTGGCTTGGGCTTCAAGCTGGCCATGGTCCCTTTGCATATGTGGGCCCCTGACGTCTATCAAGGCTCGCCCACTCCGGTGATGGCCTTTCTGTCCATTGGCTCTAAGGCCACCGCCGTGGCGGCCGTGGCTGTCCTCTTCCTGGGACCGCTCGACCCCCTTCGTCCCTCTCTGACTTTTGTGCTTTCCGTTGCGGCTGTGCTTTCCATGGTCGTTGGCAATTTGGGCGCCATGCGGCAAACCCATTTGCGGCGCTTCGTGGCCTATTCTTCCATCGCCCAGGTGGGCTATATCCTCGTGGGCTTGACTGGCGAAGCGACCTCCGCTCGGGTCGCTTTGCAATACAATATGGTGGCCTATGGTGCCACCAGCGTGGCTTTATACTTCGTCATCGGCATTATCGGCCGCGAAGGCCCGGAGACTATGGCTTCTCTGCGCGGCCTCGGCCGCCGCAATCCCGCCTTGGCGGCGCTGCTGGCCCTAAGCATGTTTTCCCTGGCGGGCATTCCGCCCCTGGCCGGATTCCTCGGCAAATTCCTGCTCTTCTCCGCCGCTGCTGCGGAGGGACGTTACATCCTCGTTACCCTAGCCGTCCTCAATGCCGTGGTCTCTTTCTACTACTACATGATGCTGGTCAAGGAGGCCTACCTGACCCCCTCGGAGCCCGATCGACCGGCCATCGTTTTGTCTTTCGCTTCAAAGGCTGCCATGGCTGTGCTAGCCATTCTCCTCCTGGCCCTGGGCCTCTGCCCGGGTGTACTCAAGTTCTTGCAAATCACCGTGTAGTCGGTTTTAGGGCTTCCGTGCCATGCCTTCCCCAAGCCGGGCAGCTAGACATAAAGTGAATTCCCTGGCGCCTGCCGAGTCCAGGTGTATGCCATCGGAATAGGTATAGAGCTGGGAATAGTCCGCCTTGCGACTCAAATCCAAATACAGCACACCCAAGGAATCGCAAAGCCTAGTGAAGGCGCGCTGGTATTCCGCGAAGACCGGAGAGGCCGCAAGCAGGGAATCTGAAGGAGGAAGCGGCGGCTTCAGAACGACCAAGGTGGCGCCGTTTTGGCGAGCCAGGGTGGCGAGGTCCAAGAAATGAGCCTCTCGCTGGCGCATGGCCTCGTTTCTACCGGGCATACTTTCCAGGCGATGCAAATCCTTCCGAGCCATATCGGTGAATCTCCTCGCGGCCTCGTCCACCATTCGGTAGGGATTCCCTGGCCGCGATAGTCTCCGGTCCGCCCTAGCCGTCGGAAATAGCCTCTCGCGCAGGCGTGCTTGAATTTCGAGGCGGTAATGGTAGGAGAACCAATGCTTGTGAAGCCAATAGGACAAGGACGAGGCAATCCCCGGGAATCCATCCGATAAATACCATAAGTCACGGTAGTCGATATATTCGGACCGGAAAGACTCCACGCGTAGCCCCTGGCCTTCGAGGCGGAAGGGCGCGCCAGAGGGAAGAAAGGGAATGCCCGAAGCTTCCACCACCAGGTAGCGCGGACGTGACCTCGGCAGGATGAAATGCTTGTAGAGCAAGTAAGCATTCTCATTTCCATTGAGTCCGGCGAGAGCCAAGTTGAAGGCCCTGAAACCCGGCCATCGCGAGCTGAGGAGACCTTCCAAGTGGTCGGTGCGCACGGCGGCGTCGGTCAGGGAGCTGCCTAGGAAAACCACGTGATTGTTGCTTTCCGGGGCATAGCGCGCCAGGGCTTGGCGGGCGGGCGTGGTGGTGACGATGCGCCGTGCAAAGGCCTCCACCATAGCTAGGCAGGCCGCCAAAATAATGCAGCCTGCGGCGAGTCGGATTTTCGGAGACCAGGCCATGACTCAGAACTGGAAATAGAGGAAGGGGGCATTCTCAGTGGAAAAGACAAAGGCCAGGGCCACACCCGCGGCAGTCGTAGCCAGGTGAAAAACCTGCCAAAGCGCTCCCTCAGGATGCCCTGCAATACGTCGGGCCTGCACTCGACCAGAAAGGATTTGCCAAGCCGCACAAGCGAGGAGGCCTAGGGCAACCGCGCCCAGGCCCGGGCTCCAACCCCAATCGCTACTTGCCAAGCGTTCCAGGAAGGCCAGGGCCTTTTCCAAGTTTTCCGCCCGGAAGAAAACCCAACCTAAGCAAATCAGGTGAAAGGTGACGAAGATTTTCAGTGGGCGCCAGGTATTCCAGGTGTTACCCCTATTTTCGTCCAAACCTCTCGATCCGGAAATGACGCGCTGGATAGCCAGCAAGAGCCCGTGATAGCAGCCCCAAATAATAAAGGTCCATCCCGCTCCATGCCACAAGCCACCCAGAGCCATGGTCAGAAAAAGGTGGAGGAGGGTACGCGTTCGGCCAACCCTATCCCCGCCCATGGGCTTATACAGATAATCCCGCAACCAGGTGGAGAGAGTGATATGCCATCGCCGCCAGAATTCACGTGGCGAGGCACTCAAATAGGGAAGGTTGAAATTCTCCGGGAAACGAAAGCCAAAGGCCAGCGCGGATCCCTTGGCCATGTCGGTATATCCCGAAAAGTCCCAATAAATCTGAAAGGCGAAAGCATAGGTGGCCAGCAGGCAGTCCCAGGCGCCGTAGTCTTTGGGATTGGCGAAAATGGGATCGGCGAAGTGAGCCAAGGTATTGGCCAGGAAAACCTTTTTGCAAAAGCCTCGGGCAAAAAGGAGGGCCCCCTCCGAGACCAAGTCCCAATTGAGCCATGGTAACGGGGCTTTGAGCTGGTGCAGAAACTCGGAAGCCCGGACTATGGGGCCTGCCACGAGTTGTGGGAAAAAGGTGACGAAAAGAAAAAAGTCCAATGCAGGCACCGGCTGCAACTGACGCCGGTAAATGTCGATGGTATAGCTGAGGCTCTGGAAGGTGAAAAAAGAAATGCCTACCGGGAGGACGATCTCGAGTACCGGCACGGGCACGGATGGAAAGGCGGCATGGAAGGAAGAAAGAAAAAAGCCGAAATACTTAAAGAAGCCGAGTATGCCGAGATTAACCCCAAGGCTGATAAGCAGGTAGGCTTTGCGCGCTCGAGGCCTTTCCGACTCGGCCATATAGAGTCCGCAAAGAAAGTCGGTTCCCGACGAGATGAAAATAAGGCCAAGAAAACGCCAATCCCAAGCGGCATAGAACCAGAGGCTGGCAGCCAGAAGTAAGGGCTTTTTCCAAGCCTCGGGCACCAGCCAGTAGATCGCGAAAAAGGCGAGGAAGAAAGTGGCGAATTCCAGCGAGTTAAAGAGCACGGCCTGCCTGGATGGGTTTCAAAGCCGATTCTATGAAAACCCTGCCGAGAAAGCCAGGAGGCGGTGGGCTCGAACCCGAATATTCAACCAATCAGTTGACAATCCCCTCGCTCCTGTGATATATTCAACCACATGGTTGATAATAAAGCCGATTCGCTAGACACGGTTCTGATGGCCCTGGCCGACCCCACCCGCCGCGCCATCCTCAAGCAGCTCTCACGTCGGGAGTACACGGTCAATGAAATTGCCGAGCCCTACGACATTTCACTAGCGGGAGTCTCCAAGCACATACAGGTGCTGGAAAAGGCAAAGCTCGTGGTCAAAAGAAAGGAAGGGCGCATTCAACACTGCCGCCTCAATCCCCAACCACTGGGAGGCGTAGCCAAGCTCCTACTGGAATACAAACGGTTCTGGGAGAACCAATTCGACGCCCTGGAAAAGTATTTGCACGAAACCCAATCCAAAGGATGATGTTATGGAAAGCACAACCACCCAAACCGCAGCCCTAGTCGTCAAGCGCACTTTGCCCTTTGCGCCCGATGTCGTGTTCCGGGCCTTCACCGATGCCAAGGAAATGTGCCGCTGGTTCTTCGCCGACCAAGGCTGGTCATCCGAGGTGACCAATGATTTTCGCCAGGGCGGCGCCTTTGTGATTGGAATGCGAAAAGACAAGGATACAATTGTCCGCCATGAAGGCATCTACACGGAAATCATTCCAGGTGAAAAGCTGGTCTTCACCTGGAACAGCCCATACGCAAAAGAAAGTGTGGTGACCTTGCACTTTCGCAAGGTCAAAGAAGGGACCGAATTGACCTTGACCCACGAGTTCTTAGCCGTGGAACAGAGGGAAAATCACAATCGCGGCTGGAATGGATGCCTGGATAACCTGGTGCGCCAATTTGGATCGGCGCAATAGGGTCCGTAGCTTAGGGCGCTGTAGTTAATGGCGCCCGTGCACTTAAGGCAGATAATTCAATCGCACCTGAACCGTGCCGACCGAGACCAAGTAGACGCCCCGATTCAAACCAGCAGGCAGCTTGTAAAAACCGCTACCCATGGATTGAATTGGAATGGTGCGGCCATTATGGTCGCGCAGAACCACCTTATTCGATGCGGTCATATTGGCGGGAATGAAAAGCTGGTGATTTAAAATTTGCGGCTGAATGGCCATGCCTTGGGGATGAGCCCGCTGTTGTTTTCTGATACTTACGGAGATTTCCAAAGAATCTGCCCAAAAGGTGTCGTCCGGCAGCCAAGGTGATAAAGTGCAGGTCGCATTAGGCTTCATGGAGCAAATCCAATCCTTAATCAAGAGCACGGCCGCAGAGTCCGGTTGGGAGGTGGCGATGGGAGGCATTTGGGAATTTTCGAGCGAGGTGCTAGGGAGCTGATCCACGCGATGCATCATTTTTTCCAAAATGACTGAGCTGTCAAACGTCACATTCCCAGGTGTGAGGAGTGGCGTATTGCCCTTGGGATGCAGGCCCAAATAACCACCTATGGGGTCATCGACCGTGGTTATTTTCCTGGCCGGATTGAAATAGTCGAACTGATGATTGACGGTGAGCCCATGATTGTTTTCATGACAATGTGAACAATTGGCTGCGAAATAGGAGCGGGCCCTTTGTTCCAAGGTCGCCGAAGTCTCCTTCAATCCATACCAACGATGCGCATTTGGTTTGCCAGCCACGGGATTGTTGGAAAGCACGCCTTTGTCGACGAGTCTTTGCAATTGATTCGCGCCATTAATGATACGATTGAGTTGGGGGGTGATGAATCCAAGCGCTCCCCTTTTAGCATTGACTTCATTTCCGATATGGCATGACCTGCAATTTTTGGATGAGGGATAGAGCCAACGCTTGCCTACTAGAGTCCCATTCAACCTAACACCATGGACATAGGTCGAGTCACTTTCGGGAGGAATGAGATCGGCATCGCTTTGATTCCGCCGCCATTGATAGCTGAGACCCGACCAAGTTTTTGCCCCCGATTGATAAACCAGGATTCGCGTTTCAACATAAATGCGGCTAGCAGGATTGCCGACTATAGTGTCAATCATGAAATTCTTAATCAGAACCGTTTTCGCGGGGAAGGAATAGTTGGCCGTATCGGTTGGAATGACTCTGGCAGTCCCCGGGGGCAAGGAAATAAACCTTTCCTTGCTTGACCCATCGGTCCAAAGCGGGCTATTCACCTCGAAGGAAACGATGGAATTGGTATCTGAAATTTTTCGGGCACTGGTGGCGATGCCCGTGTAAATGCCGGTCTGGGATAAAAGCTTGGGCACGGCAGCCAGGATGGCGGGATTGGGTTCAATCTCGTCAAAGAAAAAATTGCGTATGCCGGAAACAATTTGGGCGGAGGTAAGCTGGGCAGCCACAGTCAGGCAGGCAATAACCGCGAGAATCCGGCCTTGAAGACCGGCGGGCCTGGCTAGGGTCTTAGGGCGAAAAGAGATCGGCTGCAGCATTGTGGGCTCTCCTGCATTTCGGACATACAAAAATTAGCGCGCGTGATAAATAAAACCTGACTACTTGCACTTAACTAATAAATCCGCTTGGCGACATCCGAAAGAGCACAACCAGGGCGAGAACAGATGCCTAGTTATCCTGGGCATCTGTTTCAGGTCCGCATCTTAGGGCGCTGTAGTTAAGGGCGCCCGAACACCTAAGGCAAATAATTCAATCGCACTTGAACCGTGCCGACTGAGACCAAATAGACGCCCCGCTTCAAACCAGCAGGCAGCTTGTAAAAACCGCTGCCCATGGATTGAATTGGAATGGTACGGCCACTATAGTCGCGCAGAACCACCTTGCTGGAGGCGGCGATATTGACCGGAATAAAGAGCTGGTGATTCAGGATTCGCGGCTGGAAGGCCGCGCCCTGGTGATGGGCCAAGGAGCGTTTTCCGATTCCTGCGGTGATTTCCTCCTTTCCCGTCCAAAAGGTTTCGTCCGGCAGCCAAGGGGACAAATTGCAAGTCGCGCTAGGCTTCATGGAGCAAATCCAATCCTTGATCAAGAGGATGGCCGTTGAGTCCGGTTGGGAAGTGGCGATAGGAGGCATTTGTCTATTGTCGACGGAGTTGAACTGATCGTCGCGAAACATCATTTTCTCCAAAAGGACCGAGCTGTCTGTGGTCGCATTTCCGGGAGTGATAAGCGGGGTATTGCCCATGGGATGGAGGCCTACAAAACCGCCTTCGTCATCGGCCGTGGTGATTTTCTTGGCTGGATTGAAATAATCAAACCGATGATTGACGGTAAGCACATTATTGTTTCCATGGCAATGTGAGCAGTTCGCGGCAAAATAGGAGCGGGCTCTTTGCTCCAAGGTCGCCGAAGTTTCTTTTAAGCCATACCAGCGATGCGCATTCGGCTTGCCCGCTACCGGGTTGACGGAAAGCACGCCTTTGTCGACGAGCCTTTGCAATTGATTCGTGCCATTGATAATGCGATTGAGCTGGGGCGTGATGAATCCAAGGGTTCCCCTTTTGCCATTGGCTTCTTTCCCGAGATGGCAAGCCTTGCAACTAAAGGAGGAGGGATAGAGCCAACGCTTGCCTACCAGAGTGCCATTCAACCAAACACCGTGGACAAAGGTCGAGTCAATTTCAGGGGGGATGAGATCGGCATCGGTTTGATTCCGTCGCCATTTATAGCTGAGACCCGACCAAGTTTTTAGACCCGATTGATAAACCAATATTCGTGTTTCGACATTAATGCGGCTGGCGGGATTGCCGTATATCGTGTCTATCATGAAATTCTTGATTAGGACCGTTTTCGGGGGAAAGGTATAGTTGGAGGTATCGGTGGGTATAACCTTGGCTGCACCAGGAGGCAAGGAGATAAACCTTTCCTTGCTTGACCCATCGGTCCAAAGCGGGCTATTTACTTCGAAAGAAACGATGGAATTGGTATCCGAGATTTTACGGGCACTGGTGGCGATGCCGGTGTAAATGCCGGTCTGGGACAAAAGGGCGGGCACGGCGGTCATGGTGGTTTCAATCGAGTCAGCATCAAAATTGCGTATGCCAGGCACAATTTGAGCGGAAGTAAACTGGGCAGCCATAGCTAGGCCAGCCACCGTGGCGAGGATCCGGTTCTGAAGACCGATGGGCCGAGCTAGGGTTTTAGCGCGAAAGGATAAAAGCTGCCGCATTGTGGGCTCTCCTGCATAGAAGGCGTAACTATGGGAATGAGACGATAATTGAGATCTGATTGCTTGAAAATAACTTAATAACCAATTGCTGCGCAAGCGGTTACGATGCCATCGACTCACGATTGGCTTGGTATTGAAAATTTCTCTTCGCCGAAACGGGTCAAGCCTGAATCCCGCCAAATTGACCCGATCAAGAGCAACTTCAAAATCAAGAAAAGAGTTACCGGAGTCCGTCTCCATCGGCCGACTTGCCCCTTTGGATTTTCCCTGGATTGCCCGTCAAGGCTTCCAATAATTCCAGCGGTGCCACAGGCTTGGGCAAAAAAAGCTCAAATCCTGCATTGAGGCAAGCTTGTCGATCCTCCTCGCCGGCATTGGCGGTCAGGGCGATAAGCCTGGGTTTTACCGAGACGCTTCTCAAAATGGATTTCGCGGCAGCGAGGCCGTCCATGACCGGCATGCGTATGTCGAGCAAGATGACATCATAGGCCCGGGCCTTGGCGGAGATGGCGGCTTCGAGTCCATGCTTGGCGACATCGACGCGATGTCCGGCTTTTTCCAAAATACGTCTTGTCACATCTCGATTAAACTCATTGTCTTCGGCCAACAAAACCTTCATGGATCCCGATGGGGTCGGGGAATTATCGTGGCTTGCCGCGTTCCAATCCGGCCAAGCCGCGCCGACCTTGGGAGGCAGCCGGCTCAAAGCCAGTCGCAGGCTGAAGCTTGCACCTTCGCCAAGCCGACTGGAAGCGCTGATGGCGCCGCCTAAGGATTCGGAAAGTTTGGCCGCCAAAGCGAGGCCCTTGCCTGTCCCGCCTAGGAATCGGTTCGGCGAAGTCTCGCCCATTTCTAAGGGCTTGAAAAGACGGGGTATTTGCTGCGATGGCATTCCCGGCCCAGTGTCTTCTACGGTGAAGATCAAGGCCGGTCCTTCGAAGTAGGTGGTGAGTGACACCTTGCCCTTGTCCGTAAACTTGATTGCATTGTCGAGAAAAGCCGCCAAAATCCCGCGCATGCGTCGTGCATCACCATACAAGGGCGGCAAGGTGCTGGGTATGGTCAATTGAAAATCCATATTCTTGGCATAACACTTGGGGGCATACCCTTCGCCCAATTCTTTGAGCAAGGCGGGCACATCGACCTCATGGCTTTGCGCCGCTTCCTGAACCTGGGCCTTTTGGCAATATTCGAGAAGGCGATCGAGGGTGCTACGCAGAGTATCGCCGCATTCTGCGATGGCCTGGGCATCGCTGCGAACCTCGCCTTGCGGCAATGCCTCGGCGAGCAGGTCCGACAAGCCGAGGATATTGCTCAAAGGAGTACGCAATTCATGGCTTAGAGCCGAAAGAAAATCACTCTTGGCCTTATTTGCCATTTCAGCCCGTAACCTTTCGGCCTCACAAGCTGCGTACGCAGTTTTCAAATTCGTCACGCAGATTTCCAATTCCCGGTTTTTTTCCTGCAGGGCCTGATTCGCCAATAACGTTTCACGTGAAAGTATTGGCGACACGGATCGCAAACCCAACCAAGGTCCCAGCCAGGCCAACCAAGGGCTTTTCTCGGGCACGGCAAAATCGAGAACAATGCCATCGCCACGCCAAGTGGTTTCAGCCCAGGTCGAAGGCAGGCCCCAAATGCGGGGAAAGCCCATGGCAATGCCCTGTGTCAACCAAAAAAACTCACGCGACATGGCATAGCCGGGCAACAATTTCAAAGTCACTTGTAATCCGCGCGCGCCACGATCCTCGCAGCGGGTTTCCAGGCAGTCGACTTGGCGCTTCCAGACCGATCCCGCTGCGCCGGGATGACCGAAAAAGTCGGCATAGCCTTGACGCACCGTGAAAAAAGTCCGAAAGAGAAAGGCATTCAGAGCAAAACCGCCCTGGGTGCAAAATCTCTCACCCGCAGCGCGAAAATCCGACTCGTGGAGATGATCGCCGAAAGCGCGTAAAATCAGGGCAAAAGTTTCCCATGCGATGCGGTTTTTCGGTTGACGAATCTGGGCCGCATCCAAACCTTGACGCTGCAAGGCCGCATTCGCATCCACCCCTTTACCTTCGACCGCGGTCAGGGCTTCGGTCAAAATTTGACATAGCACTTCTTGGCCCAAGGTCGGCATATTCTCATTCTAGCGCCTTGCCACCCCCTTTCCGAAGTCTGGGATGCGTCAATTCCGTGATTCTGATCTCGAAATGACTCCAGCCTTGATGGTCACCGCTGCCCGGGGATAAGCTTAAGGGCATCTAGAAAAACCGGCTATCGCGTCTGCCCCCGGCCGTGATACGGTTTTTTAGCTGACTGAACAAAACCGACATGCTAAAACGTCTTTCCCATTGGATTTTGCCGCCTCCCGGTCCCGCCGTGGATCATCACAATGCGCGCGTGCTCGGGGGAGTGCTTGCGGTTGCCATAATTCTCGGCGTCACTTTCGACACGTTTTTATTTATTCAGAGTGAGCAAAGGCCATGGGAGCCTCTGAAGCCCAAAGCCGCGCTTTACACCTTGCTCGCCACCATGTTTATAGCTAATCGACTGGGCCACTATCGCCTCGCAGCCAATGGCGCCTTATTGAGTGGGGCGCTTTTCGGGGCATCCATGTTTTATTTCGGAAGCCTCTACGAACCGGCTATTTGCGCCATGCTGGTCTTCATGGTCGCCGGTATTCTGCTCGGTCCCGTCGAAGGTTTGCTGCACATCTTATTCAGCTTGGTCTTGTGGTCGGCCTATGGACGGTGGGGCGATCTGTTGTTCTCAAAGCAGGTAAAGCCCGTTGTTCCCTTTTCAAACCATGCCCTCGACCTTGTGCTATACGGCCTTGTCGCCTTGGCATTGCAAAGTGTCTTACGTCATTTTTTGCTTCAAACCATGTCTCGCCTGGAAGCCGCCCGCCACCTGGCCGAGGTGGGTTTACAAGCCAAGTCCCGTTTTTTTGCCCAAATGAGCCATGAATTACGTACTCCCGTGGCCGGAGTGATTGGCCTGCTTGGCCTCACCTTGAAAAGAGAATTGCCCGCCGAAGCGCGCACCGAAATCGAGCAGGCGCTCAGACAGGCTGAGGCGCAATTGGATTTGATCAACGACGTACTCGATCTAGCCAAAGTCGAAGCGGGACGACTGTCCCTGGAGTGCATCGCTTTCGATCCTCGGACCTTGCTCTCCGAAGGCCTTTATGCCCTGCATCAAACGGCCCTGGGCAAAGGCCTGGCTTTCTCTTGGAAAGTCGAAGAAAACGTCCCCGCCTGGCTCGAAGGGGATCCCTTGCGTTTGCGCCAAATCCTACTGAATCTCGCCTCCAATGCCGTGAAATTCACTACCTCGGGATCGATTCAAGTGGCCTTCGAAGCCAAGCCTGATTTATTCACAGGCAAAGGAGGCATTCGACTGACCGTGACCGATACTGGGCCTGGTATTTCCACCGAGGCCCAAGGCCGCCTGTTTATGGCCTTCGAACAGGGGGAAACCTCGACGACACGTCATTTCGGTGGTACGGGTCTCGGCCTTTCCATCACCCATAACCTAGTCCTTGCCATGGGGGGTACCCTCAGCGTGAACAGCCTGGTCGGGCGAGGCAGCGCATTTACCGCCGATCTCCCCTTGGTGGCGTCCGAACCTCCCAAGGTCGTCGCGCCTGCGGAAGCTCCGCAGGAATTGCACTATCGACTGAGAATCCTACTGGTGGAGGACATCCCCACCAACCGGTATATCGCCTTGCACATGTTGAAAGCGCTGGGTCAAACCGTGGATTGGGCCGAAGACGGGGCCGAGGCCTGCCGTAAATTATCTGAAATTCGTTACGATCTGGTATTTATGGATATGCTTATGCCCGTGATGGATGGGATTGATGCGAGCCAATGCATAAGGCGCGGCGGCTTTCCAGACACTCCCGTGCTGGACACTGAAGTCGAAATCATCGCTTTGACCGCGAATGCCGGCGAAGCCGATCGTCAAGCCTGCCTCGATGCGGGTATGAGCGGATTTCTCACCAAACCTCTGCGCTCTTCCGACTTACGCCGGGAACTCATACAGACCGCCACCCGTCAAAGGCTGCGAGGCTTTATTCTGCCGCCCTTAAATGAAACCGGCGACTCCGGTTGGACTGCCGTACCTTCCGAAAGCGAGAAGGCGAATGCTGAAGACTCCTCCCTTTCCACCGCCTTAGCGAAGTTATGGCCAAAAGAGGCCGAAAAACGACTCTCCGCCTTGAGTCTCGCGCAAAGCAACCGCAATCGCGAAAGCCTCGCCCGCGAGGCCCACAATATCAAAGGCTCTGCTGGCTATTTGAAATTGCCGCAGCTTGTTGCCTTGGCCAGTCGCTTGGAAAGCGCTGCCGATGAGACTGGAGCCCATGGCGCCACTTGGACGGAATTGGAAGTCCTAAAGGCCGCCGTTGAATCCGCTATCGCAGAATCGCTCAAGGAAATGGAGGCGCTGACATGAAGGTCATGCTAGTCGATGACGATGCCATTGCGCGCACTGCCCTGCGCGAGCCATTATCCACCCAAGGACGCCTCAAATTCGCCGAATTCGAAAACGGCGAGGCCGCTTGGAAAGCCCTAGACGAAGGATTAGCGCCGGCTTTGTTTCTCTTCGATGTGCGCTTACCTGGCATTGATGGAGTCTCACTTTTAGCGAAAGCCCGGAAGGATCCCCGATTTTTAGGAATACCCGCGATGTTGATCACATCGACAGCCGCACGCGAGGTGGTGATGAAGGCCAGCGGCCTAGGGCTGGAAGGCCTTTTGGTCAAACCCGTCGAAGGCCGGCAGGTGACCGTGCGCGTTTTTCCTGTCTTGAATACCTTCATAGAAAGCCTGGTGGCTTCGCCAGCGCGCACTCGCCTAAAACTCGGCTTGGATCCGAAGCGCTATGGCGAAACTCTCGAAGGCTTAATACACAAAGGCCAGGAGGCCATCGCCCTCTTACGCGGACCCCTATCCGAAGAAGTGACGCGCCGCGCCCTGGGGCATATCGCGGTGATACGTAATCTCGCCGCCATGCTAGGAGCCTCTCACCTGGAAGCGGCCATGAATCGGGCTTGGAATCTCGTCGACGGGGACACCACCGAAGGCAAGCAGCGCAGTGCCGCCGGGGTAGTGGAAGTCGGCCTTGGTCTATTCCGTGACGGGCTCGATTGGAATCATATCGAGGTGAGGATCGAGGGGGTAGGCGAACTGCGCCGGAACCCTTAAACCCCCTGCAGGCGCATTCCTTCCAAGCCCCGCAAGCCATTCACGAATTCCGCGCCCGTGACGCGGGGGCGGCCTTCGAGCTGCACTTCGAGGAGGCGCAAGGCGCCGTCGCCGGTGCCCACGAGGGGGAAATGCGTGGCATCCACAGCCAATTCCCCCGGCTGCAAGGCCAGGGCTTCGCCCGCGGCGAGGCGCGCCGTCTTATAAACACGCAGGTTACGGTGGGAGGGCTCCAGGGTAGCGTAACACACCGGATACGGATTCAAAGCGCGCACGCGATTGTGCAGCCAGGCGGCGGGCTTGGAAAAGTCGAGCAGGCCGTCCTCTTTTTTCAGCTTGGGCGCGGGCGTCGCCTCACCATGGGCTTGCTCTCGCGGCGGCAAGGTGCCGGCGGCGAATTTGGGCAAGGTCTCGCGCAGCAAATTCAAGCCTAGGGCCGAAAGGCGCGCGAATAATTCTCCGGCATTTTCATCGGGCCCGATAGGCAAGGAGGCCGAGGCTAGAAGTGCGCCATGATCAATTTCGGCATCGAGCTGGAAAATCGTCACGCCGGTTTCGCTTTCGCCCTCGGCGATGGCCCACTGTATCGGCGCGGCACCGCGATACTTGGGCAAAAGCGAACCATGCACATTCACCGCGCCATACCGCGCCAGAGGAAAAAGAGAGGCTGGCAAAATGCGAAAGGCCACCACCACCAGGACATCGGCTTTTTGCGCGGCGATCAAATCATGAAATTCGGGTGTGCGCAGAGAAACCGGTTGCGCGATTTCAAGACCTAATTCCAGGGCCTTAAGCTTGACCGGCGAAGCCGCCAATTGCTGGCCCCGGCCCTTGGGCCTATCGGGCTGAGTGACCACCAAGGAAATCTTATGACCATCGGCAATCAAAGCCGGTAAATAAGGGGCAGCGAATTCCGGCGTGCCCATGAAGACAATGCTTAAGGCCAAGATTTTTTCCTGCTTTATTTTCTGGGAAGGGAACCCGGCGTGGGAGGGAGGCTTTGAAAGGATTCCCCGGGCCCAGGCTTATCCGTCGTTGGAGCCAAGCCGCCATCCTGATTTTCCCACCAAACATAAGCCCCAGCACCGCCCGCTAAAAACACTCCCGCCGCGGCTCCCCAAGCCCATAAAGGCGCATGGGCCGCGCTGTCTTTCTTGCTTGCCACGGGGGAGGCCACCGTGAAAATGGGCAAAGGACTGGACTTGCGTGGCGGCCGAAGAATATCGAATTCGGGGTAAAAGCTTCCCTGGGGATCCAGGGCATAATTGCGTCCGCCGGGAAGAATGAGGCCAAAGCAACCGGAAAAGAAAACGCTGTCCAATTGGCTTTCTTTGCCCAAAAAAGTGATGGCCGTCGAGGCATTCATGGTTCGCACATGGCGAAAATTGAGGGAACCCAAACTGTCGATTTGCAGGCCGCCCCATTTCGCTTTTCCATGCACGACACCGACCGAGGTTTTCACCGAATTGCCCGCCAGGTAAATAGGCCTGGTGGGCGTGCCCTTGGCCACCAATTGCCCGCGCACTTGCAGAACGCAATCGAAATGGGCGTCGTCGCCGAAATGCAAAAGCGTACCCGGAAAGATTTCCGTGATTCTGCCTTCCTCGACAACCATGGTATCGCAAGGCATTTGCACGGGTGTGATGGATTTCACATTGGGATATCCCACCTCGTAAGAGAGAATGCGATAATGCAGGCTGTCGCCCAAGCATTGCCCTGCTTGCAAAGGCGTGGCCAAAACCAGGACGACAAAGGCGGCAAGCCCTAAGGCGAAGGCGTCGTAAATCCTATTCATGGCCCCGCCAGCCCGACGCGACGAGTGATTTTTTGTCGCAGGCCATCGGCCTGTTCGGCCGTCACGCTCACGAAAACCCCGGGCGGCAAGGCGGGCAGGACAAAGGCATGCCAACCCGCTCCCGAGACCGACAAGGCTTGTCGCCAATGCATGCGTCCCATGCCATCAAAAACCGTGACCCGCAAGCGCGCATAACCCAATTCGGGAGGAACACCCACGCGCCATAAGCCCCGATCGCGGCCCATGGGCGCCAGGGCCAGTCTACCTGGCCCGCGCGGCTGCATGAGGGCCAATTGCTGCCGGAGTGAGGCGGGAGGGCCCGTCTTGATTTGAAAGCTCCATTGGCCAGCTGGCAAATCGAGAAAGGCATCCGGCTCAAGCATACGCCAAAGTCCGGTTTGCTTGTCAAGCCAAGCCGCGCCCGTGCCGGCGGCGGCGTCAGGTAATAGAGACGCTACCGTAACATGCACGCGACGTGCTCCGGGCAATCGAAGAGTCAGTTCGGCTAGGGTCGCCGACGGGTCGCGATCGGGTAAAATGCGATAAGGCCTACCTCCATCGAACCAAGCCTCCATGGCCTGGGTTTTCATGCCGTCGAGATGACCGGCTCCGCGCGGCGAAGCCGTGATTCGCAAGTCCGCTTCATCCCCGACATTGCTGGCAATGCGCAAAAGCAAATCAGCGGCGCGGCCATCGGCGGCGGCGGTTTTAGAGGCGGCGCGAGGCGCGGCCGATTTCAGCGGATCGAAAACCAAATTTTGTCGGCGCGTAGCGAATACGGCATAGCCGCAAAAGGGCCAAAGCGTGTCGGCTTGCCGCCAGGGCTGGGCTTCACTCGTATTCAAGGCTTGAAAGCGATCGAGTCGCGTCGTGTCGACGATGGAAGCTTGGGCTATGGGAAAAGGAAAAGGATTGGCGACCAGATTCCAGCCGCTATCGAGTGGCAGGGAAATCGCTTCTCCATGGAAGGGAAGACTGTCGGGAAAGCGAGGTTTTAATTCGCTTTTCGACGCCATCAAAAGCCCTAGGCCGGGCTTGACCCGCTGATTGCGGCTCCAGGGCTTCCACGCATCGGCCTTCAAGGCATGCAATTCCAATTGCGAATCGGCGCGGGCCGCCGGATTCGGCGTTGCCAGCCAAAGGGCCAAGGCCGAGTCGACGGAAGTTTCGGGCAAGCTCCAACCCATTAAATGGCGATTCAGTCTCGCCAATTTGGGCAAGGTGTCATTCATTTCCTTCATGACCAAGTTGAGAGGCTGATGCAAAAGCGAATCGGCGGACTGGGCCAAAACCGTTGCTTTTTTGTCTAGGTAACTGAGACGATACCCCAAGTCCCATGCCTTGCCCTGCCGGAGTAAAATCGAATCTCCTGGCTTTAGCGGTTTCAAAGCCACCGCCTGGGGCCCGCCGAGCGGACTCAAGGTTAAACAAGTCACGGTAATGGACTTCGTTGCCTTGGCCAGCGAATCGGGAATGCCGGGAATGAGGAGAATGGTACCGTTGGCCAGGACCTGCGCTTGATCACGCACGGCCACCTTGATTTCGGGTTCCTTAGGGGGATCGGGGGTCGGATTGGTTTGGGGATCCGGCGGCTTGGGAATAGAGTCAATGGCCGTATCACCCTTCTGGGTGGTGTCTATTGGCGGTAACGTGTCGATGGGCTTTTTCGTAGGCCACTTGCCGACCATGACTAGGCAAAGGCTATCCTTGAATTTGGGAACCTTGACCGTGCAGGAATTTCCGCTGCAATTGGCCGCTGCGGAATCCAGAATCTCCGATTCATTTCCAAGGCTGCGAACCCAATAAACCGAATCCACCGTGTCTTTCGCCGCCGGCAAAATCATATCGAAGGGCCTCAAGACAATCAGGCCCCGCCCGGAAAGTCGCAAGGCTTTACGTATGTCGCGCTCGGTTCTCCACTTTTTCCCTGACACGGAAAAAGAGTCAATCGCCATATCCGAGGGATTCTGCAGCTGCAAATGCTTCACCTCAAAACCCCGAAAAGCCGTGTCAAAGCCTTCGCCGCTGAGATAGCGGGGTAGGCTGTATTTGCGGGCGAAAAAGACATCGGTATCATGCAGCCCCAAATCCACGGAGAGGACACCATTCTGCCGACCTTGGCCCTTATAAAGCAGGGCTTCGCCCGTTTTCGAATTCAAGCGAAAGAGCTGCGCTTGCGAGTCGGCCACGGTCCACTTCAATACCGCTTTGGAAAGAGAGTCTTGTTCGCGACCCGGCCATTTCCAGAGCGCGCGTTTGCTGAAGTTGGACAGGTAGGCCAAGGAAGGCGACGCCAGGGAATCGAGGAATTGCGAGCTGGTTGAAAATTGAAAGCCTTGATTGGCGGTGAACTCCATGCTGATGCCATTGAGCGACGCGGAAGAGAACGGGGTCATCGCGCTTTTGCCTACCGGCACGGCGAGCTTTTCGGTCAGCGAATAGGCTCCATTGATATCGCCATAGGGCTGCCCCGCCTTGGGGGGCAATACCCAACCGCAGCGATAAAAGGATCGCCCCGAATCGGGATCCACTTTACAATGCCCCAGGGAAACCGGATCGCCGCCACCGGTTTGCCGCCACAGTTCGACTTTGTCGGCATCGAATGGCCAAGAGGCTTTCACCACTTTGAGACCCAAGGTGATGGAGTCGCCCGTTTTCGGTTCGAAATCACCGGAAAGCGTGATGGCGGTATTGCCCGCCTCTAAAGTCAGCAGGCGTAAATTGGGGCGAGTGAAATTCTTAGCAGGGTCGGCGGTAATAATCACATGACCGGCGCGTTGCACTTCCGGAAAGCGCCATTGCACCGAGCCCGAATTTCCCGCCTGAAAAACGATGTTTTTACCGCGTGAAATTCCTCTGGTTAAGGCCGCCGCGGGTACCACGGGCTCGACATAGTCGAGAGGCCAGGTATACACCGCTCGCGACGAATCGCTGCTGGCCTTGATTTGCAAGGGATTCGACCCGAAAAGCAAGACGGCATTGTCGCCCACGGGCAAGGCATCGGGGAATTGGATTTTGGTGACGCTGACGGGGCCGGTGACCCGCAAAGCCGTGTCGCTACGGTAACGCGTACGATACACCAACTCCTGGGGATAAGTGACTTTCGCATAGACCAATCCCAGCTTTCGGGGAACTTCGCAGGCGGCGAAGGACAGCTTGATGCCCGAATCGGCGGGAAGTCCCGGAGAGAATATCCGCGAGGTCTCCCCGGGGCGCGTATTCCAAGCCGGGAGGCCGCCCGAGGCGAAGGCGCCGCGCAGGGTATCGCCTGGGATACGCCACAGCCAGGTTTCGGAGGAATCGGGAACGCCGTCGGCGGCAGTGAAGCGGTCTTTGGGCGTCTCAAGAATATTAGTGACATTGCCCGGCTTGAAAATAGCCGAATAACCAGCACGGACATTACCGGTTTGCAAGGTAGGGTCCAGCAGGGCGAAACTGGACACCACATTTATGGGCTCAGTGGCCGCCTTGCCCGCTTGCACAAAGTGATTGTTCTGCACTTGCACGACACCCGTTGAATAGCCCGTAGGCAATCCATCCAAATCAAAACCGCAAGCCACCAAAGTATTCCCCTGAAAGGTCACGGCATCATAGGCCTCTACCTTGAACTGCCCGGCAACGCGAATCAAGGTGCGGCTCATTTCAAACCGGCCCAGATTGAGGAACCGCCAAATCCCGGTGGCCGCCGGCGCCACCAAGGCGCATTGACGAAAGGTCACCGTTGAAGTGGAGTCGCCCCACCAACCCATGAATTTTTCAGGCCAACTCGATGAACCCGATACCTGCACTTTCGAGATCAGCAAGGAACCATTCGGATAGTTGTTGTTGCCTACTATCCAGCGGGGATTGGCGCCATCAGCGATGATATTCAAATTGCGAATGACCACGGTGGCCGCAACCGAATCCATGCGCATGAATTCGGTTGTGAAATGCAAGGCCAAGGTCGAATCGAATGGCTCCAGCGGCTCAAGCACCACCGCGGCAGCGGAGAAATTCGACAGGGATAGAGACCCGAATCCGCTACGTATGGCAAAGCGCAAAAAAAGCGTATCGCTGGCGGCCAAGGTTTTATTACTGTAACGAGTTCCAATGGATGCCAAATCGCCGGCCTTGGCTATGGTATCCACCACATTCCCGGCGCGCAAAGAAGTGGCAAAAACAAAAAAAAGGCCCAGCCAAGCCAGGCGCAGGCCCTGCCTAATTCCGGAATTGGGGAATAGCGATTCCACCCCGGATTTTCGGAGATACCCCTTCCTCATGCAGGAAAAGGTAATCGGGCAAAAAAGATTCAGGTCTTTTTACGGACCTTTAGTGGACGCCACCAGCTTTCATGGGTTTTATACCAATTCACGGTGGCCGGCAAACCGGTTTCGAAGGTGTGCACCGGCTCCCAGCCGAGATCGCGGCGAATCTTGTCGGCGTCAATGGCATAACGCCGATCATGACCTAGGCGATCGGGAACATATTCGATGGAGGTCGCATCGCGTCCCAGAAGGGACAGTAGGCTATGGGCGATTTCAAGGTTTTTTCGCTCATTACGGCCACCAATATTATAAGTCTCGCCCGCCTTGCCCTTGTCCAAGGCCAGCAAAATGCCCCGGCAATGGTCTTCCACATGCAGCCAATCACGAATGTTTTGCCCGTCGCCATAAATCGGAATTTTGAGACCGTCGATGAGATGGGTGATGAGCAGGGGAATCAATTTCTCGGGAAACTGATAAGGACCGTAATTATTGGAACAATTCGTGATGACGGTATCCATGCCGAAGGTGTGGTGGTAGGCGCGCACTAACATATCGGACCCAGCCTTGCTGGCCGAATAAGGCGAATTGGGCGCATAAGGCGTGGTTTCGGTGAATAAGCCGGTAGCGCCGAGCGAACCATAGACTTCGTCGGTAGAAACATGCAGAAAACGACCCACCTTGTGGCGGCGAGAGGCTTCAAGTAAAACCTGGGTGCCCCACACATTGGTATGCACGAAAATGCCCGGTCCGGTAATCGAACGGTCGACATGCGACTCAGCGGCGAAGTGCACGATGGCATCGAAGCGCCCATCGGCGAAAAGGGCTTCCATGCCGGCTTCGTCGGCAATATCGCCTTGCACAAAGCGGTAATTTGCGTCCTGCGCCACATCGGCCAAGTTGGCCGTATTGCCGGCATAGGTGAGCTTGTCGAGATTGGTGATGCGCAGGTCGCGACGTTGAGCGAGGACAAGACGCACGAAATTGCTGCCGATAAAGCCGCAGCCGCCGGTGACGAGAATATGCATAGCCCATAAAGTAGCAGGGTCGGCAGGGAAAGGGTCGGTACGGGTACCGGCAGCTCCGATTCGAAATAATTTACCCGGGTAATATTGACAATCAAATTAAACCCGGGTAATATTAGTGGCAAGGGGGTTATCATGGAAAAAGCCAATACCAGCACGGCCTATACGGTTTTCGAAGGCGCCAAAATACTGTTTCGGGGGTCGTTGACCGAGGTCGTCCTCAAGGTCAAAAAACGTTTGGGCAAGTCGGATCACAACCCTTGCACGATTTTCAGCGATGCCACCGGCAAGGCTATCGACTTCCATTTTCATGGCTCGGAAAAAGACGTGCAAAAACGCTTGGAAGTGTTTGTAAGTGACGCGCCCCTGGAAAATTCAGGGCCGGGTCGGCCCAAGCTGGGCGTGATTTCCCGCGAGGTGTCTTTATTGCCCCGGCATTGGGAATGGCTGGCCACCCAGGCTGGCGGAGCCTCGGCCGTCCTGCGTCGGCTGGTGGACGAAGCCAAGAAAAAATCGGCCGAAGGGAATGCGGTGAAGCAGGCTCAGGAAAGGGCCTACAAATTCTTAACGGTGATGGCGGGGGACATGCCGGGCTATGAAGAAGCCCTGCGCGCCTTATACCGAAAGGAAGAGAAAAAATTCACGCAACAAATCGGGGCTTGGCCGGAAGACGTGAAAGCCTTTGTTTTGGAATTGGCGGCCCCGGTATTTATGGAGGAGTGATGGCTGAAGCCCCGGGACCCAAAGCTTGGGGGCATCGGCCTGGCGTCACGCCAATTCTTCTTGGTAGTCCACGCCTCCCACCGGTGGCGAGGACTGATTCGACTCATAGCTATTCACGCGCACATCCCAATTTCCGCCATAGCGCGTCCCTAGCCTTTGCTTAATGGTGGAAATGAAGCCAGCGTCATGGACATGCTTGTCCTGCCGCCACCAGACCTTTTTTTCAAGCCCGGTATCGCTCTCGAATTTCTCAATACAATATTTAGCCACTAGACACCTCTTGGGATGAGTGCATGCTTTCTCACTAAAGTCATGCGAGGTGTAAGAATTTAATCCGTAACGGGATGGAAGGCAATGCCGCGAAAACTTGGTGCACCCTGAGGGATTCGAACCCCCAACCCTCGGCTTCGAAGGCCGGTACTCTATCCAGTTGAGCTAAGAGTGCAGAGAGCTTAAAGTAATTCCCTTGCGGCAGGTTGAAGGCAGCCGCCGGGCCTCTAAATAAGAGGTCGGTGGTTTATGAGAATCACCTCGCCTGGGTGGCTGGCAATTCAAAGCCGGTGCGTAAGAGATTGGTATTGAGCTTGCCCGCATTGCCCGTGGAATAGAAAAGCAGCGGCGTGCCGTCGTCGCGCACTTTCAAATCCAGCATGGGTGTGGCGGAGAAATCATGGCCATTGGTGGAAACCGAATACCAGTTGCCGCCCGAATAACCCCACATTTTGCCCCCCATGACGACATAGGGTCGGCCGCTGGGATCCACATCCATGACGCCCATGCCCGAGCCCAATGCAGCGGGTGTGCTTTGCACCTTGCCTGCGGTCCAGCCGGTGAGATTCCTAAAGGTGATGGCCTGAAAAAACGGACTACCAGTGGGCGAGAAGTTCATGATGGAAGCCGTGCTTTTCACCACGCCCAAGCCGAAGTGATTGATGGGGGTTTTTTCCAATCCGGTGATGACTTGGGGATAAGATTTTGTTTCTTCCACCGAGGTCTGGCCATAAACCTCAGGGTAACCCTCGGCAGTCACGAGGGTGACCAAAACGGCGGGACGCGCCGTCATGAATATGTGCTTGGCACCGGGCGAACTGATGCCCTGGACCTGTTCCACGCAAGTGGATTTTCCTCCTGTGGGATTTACTGCCATGCAAATCGAAAGTCGCCCCTCATTATCGAGGTCATTGTAGGCTAAAAACAAATCACCCTTGGCATTGAAATCCAAAGCGAACCAGGTGGGAAGGGTCAGCCATCGGGGCAGGCCCACGGTAATATTTTCTCCACTGGGAAGGAGAACATGCAATTCATAATCCTTGCCCGTGCCTTCCGAGGTTTGAATGCCGTCGAGGATGCCGAGCTCTCCACCGGGGCCTACGGCCATGCGCAAATAATTCGGATTGACAAGGGTGGACAAAGTGCCTGAATTTAGCGGGATCTCGCCCACTTCTTTTCCGGTGAGCACGTTGACTACGCCACTGCGGATGTATCCCAAATAATAGAGCGTCTTATAAACACCCAGATTCAGCCCGGTGGCACTCGTTCCTGTTAACCCCGTCGCTTCTTGCCTAGTGATGAAGCGCGTTGTCGAAGAGGCTATGGGCGACTGCAAACCGGCACTGTCGACCGTGCGAATATTAAAGGAATGTGCTCCTTCAGCAATGCACGGGCTTGTCGGTATTTGATAGCTGGTGATGCTCACCGGAGAAGCTACCGGGCTGGGCAAGGCAGCCGAGTCGATTTGGTAATAATTGGTTTTGGCATCCGCCGCAACTGTGTAGCTCCAGATCGTAGCGACCGTGCTTGGGCAACCGATAGACGGACCGGGTTGCACTTGGGTGATGACCGGTGCGGCAGGAGCCGTGGTGTCGATTTTGAATGGCATGAAAAGCGGCGCCGACACATTGCCTGCGCTGTCGATTTCTTGCACGCCGAGGAAGTGATTGCCTTCTGGAAGCGGTGCAGGTGCCGTCCAGCTTCCTGGGCCGACCAAGGAAGTAGCGCCGGAAGTCAAGGTGGAATCATCGGGCTTGAAGCGATACATGCCCGAGCCGCCGCCAACGCGGGACCATTTCCGCGTAGGTAACACGGAAGTGACATAAAAGTGATTGCTGGTATCGCTCACGGGTGTGCCGGGCGGCGTCACGTCGATGCGAACGCGGCAAGTAGTAAGGGGCGAGACATTGCCTGCGGCATCATAGGCCTTCACTCCGAGAATTTTTTGGCCTTCGGGGAGATTGGCCGGCGGAGTAAGGGTGGTGTCAGTGACCCGGGTCGAGGTGTCAGGAGTATAAGCTGCCGCGATGAAGGCATAATAACGTCCGTCACCGCCCCCGCCGCCTTTCCATTTCCAGGTCGGCTTTTGCGTATTGACCCAGGCATTGTCGGCGGGCTCAAGGCAAATCGGAGCTGAAGGCCCCTGGGTGTCCACGGTGATGGTGAGAGATTCGGCAGGTGAGACATTGCCCACGCTGTCCATTTCTTGCACGAAGAGTCGATGCGGGCCTTCGCCGATGGCAGCTGCGGGGGTGAAGGACGTATCCGTGAAAAAGCTCTTAGCGCTCAAGTCGGCGGTGTCGAGGCGAGTGCGGAATTTGCCATTGCCGGCGCCGCCACCCGTTTTCCAAATCCAAGTGGGTTTGCCATTCGTGGACCAGACGCCCGTGAGCGAACGCAGGGAAGGCTTATTGGGGGCCGTCACATCCACATTCACCGAAGCCTTGCCCGGCGTCGAAGCATTGCCGGCGCTGTCGAGCTGCTGCAAATAAAAGGCATGATGCCCCTCGGTCAAGATCACCGTCACCGTGGTGTCCCCTACCTCGACGGCACCGCCTTCGAATTTTTCCTTATCGATTTGATAGCGATAGCGCAGGGCACCTTCCTCGGCGCCTTTCCAGACAAAGGTCACCTGGAGATTCGTGCTATTCGGGCCGCTGACGGCACTTACCGTCGGCGCTGGCGGGGCGGTCAAGTCGATGATGACCTTGGCGCTGCCGCTAGCCGACCAATTGCCCGCTGTGTCGCGCTCCTGTACAAACAAGGTGTGGCTGCCCGCATTCAAATCGGCGGGCCAGGTCAAGGTGGTGTCGCCGGTTTCGCTTTGGTTCGCGCCGGGTTCAGCGTCGATTTGATACCGATAGAGTCCGGCACCTTTTCCGCCGCCGCTGCGCCAGCTGAAGTTCGGCGTTTTGCTATTGGTGGGCGACACCGAACTCACCAGGGGTCGCTCGGGCGCCTTGGTATCAAGAAATACCGTGATGGAAATGACGGTTTCATTGCCATTGGCATCCTTGGCGGAGCGCACCAAAGTCTTGGGGCCCTCTTGGGTCAATTGCTCTTGAGTTTGCTTGTCTTGCTTGACATGGTCGACTTCCCAATTCACCTCGACGGTTTTCTTATTGGTGACAAAGCCGTCCGGAGGAACCAGGATGACTACATGGGGCCCCTTGGTAATGGTCACCTTGCGATCGGCCATTCCCTCATTGCCTTCGGCATCGCGCACCTTGAAATGCGTCGTGGTTTCGCCAACGGCGTCATATTTGCGGCTCAGGTTTTTAAGGCCATCGCTGCTGTCGTCCCAAGTGCCATTGCCATCGAGATCCCACCAGAACCGAGTCACCCCGCCGAATTCTTGCTCGACCTTGGGCACGAAATCGATCGTGGATTCCGGGCTGGCCACCACGGCATTGCCCACGGAGAGCTTGGGCATATCGCGCACGACTTGAATCAGGGAGGTATCGCGCTTGCTACTGTCGGCGAGGGCTTGGGCCAAGACTAAAACCTGGCCTTCGCCAATGGCTTTCACCAAGCCAGAATCGGAAACTCTGGCAATGCCAAGCTTGGCCAAATGCCATACCGCGTCCAGGCCCGCCGAGGCAGGATCGACAACTATGGAGAAAGCGCTATCCGGCCCGCCGAGATAGAGACGCAAGGTGTCCGGCTTAATCCGGAAGGATTGAATGGTCAAGGCTTGCTTCACGCTGATGCGCAAGGTGTCGGTCTTGGTCGTGTCCACCAGGGAATAAGCGATGGCGATGGCGGATCCCGTATCGACGGGAATGAAGCGGCGGCCATTGAGCGTCACGGCCTTGCCGATGAGACGCAGGCCAGTCGCGGGATTGGCGTCGGTCGGGAGCACTTGAACGCTGACGCTGTCGGCCGCGCCGCCCTCGAATAAGCTGAGGGTGGAGCGGGCGAAACGGACACTTTCCACTGGCACGGCTCCCGATACGACGACCCAAGACGAGTCCGCGCCGGAGCTGTCGGTAGTAGAACGGGCACGAACCCAAGTCTTGCCGACCTTCAAACCACGCACCAAGCCATTGGCATCGACGGTGGCCACAGTATCATCGGCGCTACTCCAGGTGAGAGGCGAGTAGAGAGGCGTTGTTTCGGCATTGAGGGAAAGCGAGGCGCCCAATGCGGTGAGACGCAAGGTGTCAGGCGAGACGCGGACGGTGATTTTATCGGCCTCGGGATCAACGACTTGCACGAAAAGGGTGTCGGTGACGGTGCTATCGCCGACGAGGGTGGCCACCACGCGCGCCGATCCGCGGGCTAAACCCACGAGCTTGTTCTTGGCGATGAGAGCGAGCACCTTGATTTCCTGAAAGCTGAAGGTGACTTCCTTGTCTTTCCATTCGGAGGGCTCGATATCCAATGCTGGAATGGCAGCGGTATCGCCGATTTTCATTTTCAGGGAAGGTTCGGCGAAGCGAATGCGACCTTGGGAGCTGTGCTTCAAATCGGTGCCGGCGACGGTTTGCTTGTCCGCGTCGACCGTGGTATGGCGTTCCAAGGCGAGTTCGCCATGATTGAAGCCCTGCACGGAAATAGTCACCGTACCTTGCAAGTTACCAGGAACTTTCAAGTGACGCAAGACCGTGCTGTCGGTGAGCTTGCCCTTGAAAAGGGTGTCCGGCTTTTCGGAGCCCTCCTTATTGAGAAGCACGACAATGGAGTCGAAAGACGTGAGATTATCTCGATCGACATAGGCAATTTCGAAATCAGTGCCACCCTCGGTGCTGGTGCAGGCGGTGGGCAATAAGGCGAAAGAAGCCAGCAAGGCAAAACCGAAAGCCATGCCCGTGAGCAGGCCAGCGCGGCGTAAAAACTGGGGCAAACAGAGTTTTTTCATGTTATTCATTTCGGCTGGGCGGGATCGACTTCCACAGTCACGGTTTTGTTGTCGGCTTTTTGGGAAGAAAGCAAATACCAGGTGGTTAACCCGGCGGTGACAGCAACGGCTCCGCCCACGGCGGCATAGCGTTTCCAGGATTGCGTCTTCGCGGGCTTGGCCGCAGGGGGAGCGGCGGGCTCCATGACTGGAGCAGGAGCGGCGGAGACGCGATTGGAGGAGGAGGCGGCTTGATTTTGGGCATTGGGATGAGACAAGTCCCATTCGGCCTGGACGGTGCGAAAGACCTGATAGATCTCATCGGTGGCATAGAGATCGAGAATTTGCGCTTGCGGATCGACATCGAGCAATTTGCGAAAGCAGTATTTCCCCTTTTCGCGCGTGCCTGGGTCTTTGGCATAAATCACGCCCAGGTGGCGAAAAAGAAAAATGCTGTCGGCCTTGGGCAAAACGGTTTTCGCGGCGAGTATGGGCTCTAGCGAACTCGTCACCTTTTCGAAATCGCCGTCGGCATAGGCGCCATGAATCACCGCGGTATCTAAGACACTCGGGGACGAGGTGGTTTTCGCCATCGGTGCCGAAGTCGTCGCCGAGGATGGCTGGGGAGCTGCACCGAATACGGGCAAGCCAAGGGCAAAGAGCAGGACAGAAACGGGGGAAATAGGACTAGACATGTATTAAGTCTCCACCTAAGGCGAGGCCCTGGAGATAGCCATTTCGGGCCGATTTGCGGGGTGTACACGGACATCCCCTTTTGACATTTGAGAAGAAAAAAGGTGATCTCCTTCCCGCTATTTCTTTTTCCGGTCTTTCCATACCGAAGTTTGGTGTAATTGACCTTCACTCACGCCATAGCGCTCGCCCACGCGCAATTCGGCGTAAACCTCGGCGGCGGGTCGAGCCGAGGTCAGCAGGTCGCGATAAAGCCCCAGGGTCCGTACCATTTCGGCCGGTCCTTCCCATAGCAATTCCACGCGGTAGTCGCGCACGCCGGCAGCCAAAAGCTGGGGCACCAGGCGCGCGCTCGATTGCGGTTGGCCATGAAACATGGTATTGCGGCATTCTTGATCGGCCTTGACGGGGTGCTCGGCGCCGGTATGATCGCGCAAAGCCAGGCGATGGCGTTCGCAAGGCTTGCCGCAATCGCGAAAGCTATGCCCCTGGCTCAGGAAGGCCGCGAAAACGCAATGCTCCATGTGAAAGGCGGGCAAGAATTGATGCACCGTCACTTCGAAGTGACGTCCCCCCGCCGCGCCGATCAAGTCCAGCAATTGGGCCTGATTGAGATCGTAGCTCGGCGTCAATCGATGCAAACCCTTGCCGAGCAAATACCCCGAGGTGAGGCTATTGGCGGCATTGAGGCTGAAGTCGCCGATCAGGGGTAGTCCCGTGGCACGCAGGGCCTGCAAGGCTGCCAAGTTGCGCACTAGCACAGCGTCAGGGCGCAGTTTTTCGATGACGGTGAGATTGTGCTTTTCCAGCGGCTTCATGATGCGCGTGGTGGCCAAGGCCGCTCGAATTCCCGCGCCGCGCAAGGCTTCGAGGGCGGGTTTATAGTCGCGCCCATATTCGAAATCGAGATAAACCGTATGCACGCCGCTCTCCGCCAAGCGCGTCAGGGCTTCGACCTGGGCGATTTCGCGCAGCAACACATGAAGGCGGGGGGCCGCGGTGGGTGCAGGCTCGGAGGCGTAGGCAGGCAGGGAAGCCGACGAACGCAATTCGGCAGCTTGTTCTTCCATCCAGGACAGCACGGCCGCGTCCTCGGCCAGCGCCACAGGAGCGGCCAGGGATCGTGCCGCTTTTAATTCGGCGACAGCGGCTTGGCGCAATTTGCGCAAGGCCTTGCCGTGCAGGAAAACGGGCCCGGCGATGTGGGCGTCGAGGCTTTCGAGCTGAAAGCCCTCGCCTTGCATGCGCTCCAGCTCTTCGTTTAATTGCCCGGCATCGAGCGGGGCATTGCGCGCGGGCAGGAGGGGTTCCTCGCCCGTCACCGTCACTTGCCGGAGACCATCGTCGAGAGTGAGGCGCAAGGGCTCGCCGGGAATGGCTTGCACGGCGGCAATGACTGGGACTCGGGTCTGGGTTTCGCGATCCCGCCAGGAGGCGGTAAGATCATGCTCTAAGGCCGGAGAATCATTGAGATAGGCTACCCAGCCGGCCTCGATGCGCGTCACGGGTAAGTTACGGTCGAAGCGCAGCCAATTCCCCTCGCGGGCGAACTCGACCTCATAAACCCGGCCCGCCACGCCGTCATCCGAAGGCATGCCTTCGGTGGCCACGAATAAAACGCCATCGCCACGCTGCGGCCGGCGCGGCCCGGCCACCAGCACGGCATCGCCTTCGCGCCGAAGCACCGGCCCCAGGGCTAGGCCGCGATGATGGCTGAAGGTAGCGGGTACCAAGGCTTGATGATCCACGCCGTGAAGCCAACCTGAGAAAAAGCCGCGCGAATAAGTAACGGCCAAATCACGCCGAGCTTCCTTGGCGGACAAGGCATCGACGGTGGGAATGCCGTCCTCGCTCTTCGCAGGCATGGCCCGCTGCACGGCCTCTTGATAGGCTTTGGAGGCGGCGGCCACATAAGCGGGAGTCTTGAGGCGGCCTTCGATTTTGAGGCTATTCACACCCAATTCGGCGAGAGCCGGCACTTCGTCGAGGCCGCAGAGATCTTGCGGGGAAACCAAGTAGCGCTTCTCGCCTAAATCTCGCTTTTCTCCGTCGACGAGCAAATCATAGTCGAGCCGGCAGCTTTGCGCGCATTGGCCGCGATTGGCCGACCGTCCTCCGAAGCTTTCGGAAGTGAGGCATTGCCCGGAATAGGAAACGCATAAGGCCCCGTGCACGAAGACTTCCAGCTCTTTATCGGTGCCAAGGCGCACCGCTTCGATGTCTTGCAGGGAAAGCTCGCGCGCTAGGACATATCGCGCCAGATGCAAATCCTCGGTCAAGGCCACCGCCTCGGGAGCCGTCACCGTCATTTGCGTCGAAGCATGCAAGCGCACGCCCGGATGCAGGCGACGTAACAGGCGCGCGACCCCCAAATCCTGCACGATGAAGGCATCGATGCCCAAGGCGATGAGGGTGCGGGCCGTGTCGAGGAGGGAGGCGAGCTCGTCTTCAAAAACGAGCACATTGAGGGCCACATAAACCTTGACCCCGTGAAAGCGGCAGAGCTGGGCCAATTCCGCATAAGCCGTGGGATCCAAATCCGGCGTGCGGCCCCGCGCATTGAAACCGGGAAAGCCCACATAGATGGCATTCGCGCCGTTTTGCACCGCGGCCTGAGCCATTTCCATGCTGGCGACGGGAGCCAGCACTTCGGGGCGGGGCTTCGCATTTGAATTTGGCGAGAACATAGGCAGGCAAAGGTAGGTCGCCGGTGGGGAAGGCGAGGCCGACCGGGCTTGGAGATATTTGCGGGCCAAGCCGGGGGAGGCAGAAGCCACCCCCGCAAGTGTATCATGCTTTGAAGCCGTTCGAATCGCTTTGATACCTTTGCGTAGTGAAAAGGGGTGTACACATGAGGTTTTTCAGCACCTTGGCCGGGTTTCTCGCGCTTACGGTTTTTGGGGTCATGACTTCATGGTCGGCAACGCCGCAACCCGAAAAAGCCACGCCCGCAACTACGACCGCGAACTCAACGAACACGACCAAGGCCACCCCCGCTGCGTCGCCCGCGAAAACCTCGGCGACCAAGTTGAAAAAATCAGCCGTGCTCGATAAAAAAACGGTGGAAGAGCTTTATCATGGCGGCGACTTCGATCAACTCATCGCCCTTTTGGAAAACATGCGCCGCGATCGCCGCATTCGCGACAAGGAAGACAGCATTTTCATCTATAAATACCTCGGTGTGGTGTATGGCGCCGACATGGGAACGCGTCGCAAGGCAGAATCTTTTCTGTATCAAATGCTTAAGCTCGATCCGCGCCAAGATTTGGAAGACCTCGAAGTGGGTGATGCCATTCTGGACATGTTTCGTGAGGTGCGCAAGCGTTATGATCGCACCGCCAGCGACAGCGATAGCGTGGCCGAGCGCGAGCGCGTACGCAAGAACTTGAAGACTTTCGGCTATCCCATTGACTCGACCGGGCGTAATCTCATCGAGGTGAGGCCTGACACGGGAGCTAATGCGGTTATTGGGTCGGCAGGTGCCAAGACCTCGGATCCGGCATCTCAGGCGGGGGGTAACGCCGCTGCGACCTCCGGCGACGGCAAAGGCAATAAAACCTGGCTGTGGGTGGCGGGAGGTGCAGCTGCGGTGACTCTAGTCGGCATCACCACCATTATGCTCATGAGCGATCCCGGCACGCAAACGACGACCGTCGTGACCAAGGTGAAATAATGAAAACCCTGCTTTCCCTTTCGCTTCTCGGCTTTGTCTTGCTCGGGCTATTTTCCTGCCTGAGCAATCCCAAGGAAAAAACCGAATTGCAATTCCAGCTCGATTCCACTCTGGTGGGGAAATTCGACAGCGTGAAGGTTTCGCTTTATCCTAAGGGACTCGACACGGGCAAAACCCTGTTCAGCAAAACCTTTGTTTTGAAGCCGGGCCAGAGCACGGTGCAATTCGATTTGCCCGAAAACGTGTCGCCCAATTTTTCGGCCGTCATCACGGGGCTGAAAGACAATGCCGTGGCCTTTGAAAAGCGCTTCGACTATGCCGAAAAAGGACAGAAGCGCGACAGCGCCGTGGTGGACGTCAAGGCCCGCAAGGACAGCGTCATCCTCGCCGATAGTGTCGCGCATCAAGACAGCTTGGCGCAGGTAGACAGGGCGCGCACGCGACTGACAGCCGAAGATCTGGACTGCCAGGCGGGAGACACGGTGAATGCCCGGGTGACCGTGCGTCCCGACACCGCCGCCGACAAGGAATACAGCCTGCATGCCGTCGACACCTTGCGCGCGGGAACGCGCGGCCATGCCGTGCTATGCCGTGATACGGGCAAGGTCACTATCGAAGTGCGAGCCCATCGCGACACGGCCCGTATGTCTTTCTCAGTGACCATCACCGAAAAGGTGATCTTGCTTAGCTCCATCTCGGTATCGAATCTCGGCGCCAAAACCGGTGATACCGTGACAGTCACGCCGACCTTGGAGCCTGACGGCGCCACCGACAAGGGCGTGCAATTGATCGTAGCGGACACCACCAAGGCCAAGGTGCTGAGCGGGCTTCGCCTCGTCGCTCTCGCCGCAGGTAGCACCCAGGTGACGGTGCAGGCCAACCGTGGCAGCGCCAAGGCCACCTTCTCATTCTCGATTAGCGACAAGAGCATCGCCCCGACTGCGCTGGACGCGGTGGACACCACGGGTTTGCTTTATGACACCCTTACACCGAACATCGTCTTCATGCCTTCCAATGCCACCGAGCGCGAATTTGAAATAGCAAGCGATGATACCACCCGAGTCCGTGTCGTCGGCAAGCGCCTCGCCTTGCGCGCCGAAGGCTCGGCGCAGGTGACGGTTACCGCAACTGCCGGCGGAGCAAAGGACACCTTTACGGTGACCGTACGAGGCCCAACCTTTGCCGATATACAACCCATTTCCAAGAAGTGGTGTGGCAAATGCCATAGCCCCACCATTACCTTCAATCTGCAGGACTCGGCTGTACTCGTCGGCCGTGGAAGCAAGGCCCTCGCGCGATTGTCCTTGCCTTTCGGAAACACGGCGCATATGCCTGCCGACACCACCATGGACAAGCGCGATCTCGATTTGATGCTGCTCTGGTTGGGCCGCAATGTGAAAACGGTGCTTAGCCTCTCTGCCAAGGACACCGCCATCGCCCTCGGCGACACCATCACGCCCAGAGTGGTCTTCTTACCGAATGACGCCACCAATAAGAATTACACCTTGGAAAGCGACAATAGCGCCGCCATCAAACCGGTCGGCAATCGCCTGGTGGCCGGGGTATTGGGCTCGGCAAAAATCACGGTGCGCGCCGAAGATGGAGACAAGACGGCCACCTTCACCGCTATGGCCGTGACGCCGCAATTCGACGCGCATGTTAAGCCCATCACCACCGAGAAATGCGGCAAATGCCATAGCCCCACCATTACTTTCAACTTGCAAGACTCCAGCGTTTTCTTGATCAAGGGCGCGGAATCGCTACGGCGCTTGCAACTCGCGAAAACCGACAAGGATCGCATGCCGGCTGAAGGCGACTTGACTCCCAGCCAGCTGGGCATTTTACTGGGCTGGCTCAATGCCCATTTCGTCCCCTTGCAAAACGTGACGGTGGCGGAAGACACGGTGAGGCTTGGCGACACGAAATTCCCCAAGGTGACTTTTGCGCCGGGGGATGCGAGCAATAAGGGCTATAGCTTGGTTTCCTTCGATACCACAGTGACCACGCCCACGGGTATTCGAATTCATGGCGCCTACGTGGGATCGGCCAATGTCGGATTGACCACCGAAGAAGGAGCGAAATCCAAGTCCTTTAAAGTGACCGTGATTCCGTGGCCCGTCGACAGCTTGGTCGGAGCAGACACTTCCTTTCAAGTCGGCGACACCGTGATTCCACAGGTAGGCGCCTTTCCTGAGGAGGCGACGAGTAAGAGCTATACCCTCACCTCCTTGGGCTTGGGCGTCACGGTTTTGCCCGGAGGCAAGGTGACGGCATCCGCATTGGGCTCGGTGAAGATTGTCGCGACTTCGGTGCAAAATCCCACGGTCAAGGACACCTTCACCGTGGTCGTGGGCCCGGTCCCGGTGCAGAGCGTGAGCGCGGCTAACCTCAGCCTTTTTGTTGGCAGTACCAAGGCGCCAACTTTATCCTGGACGCCGTCATCGGCGACAAATAAGGGCTATACCCTTTCCTTGGTGTCAGGTACAGGTGCCACTCTGGTAGGAACAACTCAATTATCGGGAACAGCGGCGGGGAATTCGGTATGGCGCGTGACTTCGACCGACGGGGCGAAAACAGCGAATTTCAATGTAACCGTGGGGAATGTGGTGGCTACGGGAATCGCCCTAACCCTGCCACGGCTCGTGGTGGGAACGACGGTGCAAAGCACAGCGGTTTTCGCGCCAGATTCCACCACGCTCAAGACCTATGCCTTGACCAGCAGCAATCCTGCGGTTTTGAAAGTGGTGAGCTCCACCCAAGTTCAAGTCTTGAAAATGATCACCGGCACGACAACCATCACGGCCACCGCCACGGACGGGCCTATTCATGCCTTGGCTCGCAATACGGTTTTGCCGCCTTTTAACTCCGGCGTTTCCACCGTTCTAAACACCTACTGCCTGACATGCCACGGGCCCGGGAAGGTGAACGCCACCGCGGTTTGCGATTCCACGACTGTCGCCGACTCCTTGACGCGAAGCAAGGTTTACGATCGCATCAATCGTCCATTCCTATCCGCAGGATATATGCCCGCTTCGGGTGTGCAACTCACTCCCACCGAACTGGCCACCTTGAATGCCTGGTTCAAATGGGGAACCCCGCCGAATTAAAACCGCTTAAACCTTCATCAGGCGAATCGCCTTTTCCGGACAAGCCGTGACGCATAGGCCGCAGGCTTCGCAAGCCTCGGCGCGGGGCGTATAGGCCGTTTTTCTGCCATGGACCATGACTTTGACCTTGGCCAGTATGCCTAGTGCCGCGAAATCAGAATCTTCGATGCGGCGCACTTCGAAAACATTCACCGGACAGACCACCACGCAATCGCTTTTGCCTTCACAGCGCGAATGATTGACAATGGGTTTGAAAAGACCCGGCTTTTGGCGACAAGAATCATGGGATGACGAAGGCTGGCTCATGATTGGGAATATTACTTTGCACCCCATGTTCCTACCGCGGTTTTTATTCCTGCTCAGCACCTTGCCCTTGTTTCACTCTGGAGCAAGCGCCTATGATAATCAAGTCGGTTTCATTTTGTCCTCCGCTGGAGAATCCCAGGTTGACCGTAGCTATAGCGGAGGCACGGTTGGCATTTTTCCCATCGAACTTTTTTTGGAAAGACATGTGGATCGCTTTGAATTCGGTTTAAAGCCGGGAATTATCAATTTGATTCAAATTCAGACCCAGTCGAAGACAAGCAAATACCTTAGCCCGTCCATCTATTTTGGCTATAGCGTTTGGCAGGGCTACCGCTGGGGCTTTACTCCTGAAATCGAATTCGGATATCGGTATTATCGTGAGCGCGACTACTATGGTTCCTTCAAATCCGAGGACGCCCTCATTGCACCAGGGGGCAAATTCCATTTTCAGGCGGGTCACTTTAAGATGGCCGCCGGAAATGCTATCGAGATTTTTATTCCCATGGGATCGAACAATAACTCGTTTGTTAGGCGTGGGGCGTCAGCCAACTTAGAGATGTTTTTTCAGATCGGTTTTTTATTCGATATGCCCGAGCAAGAGCAATGATTTGAGGGGTTGTTGATGGTAACCTTTCCTGTCATCACCGGCTTGGGTGCGCTCGTCGGCCGCGCCTGCGGAGTAGATGCTTTTTGGGATGAAATGTCTTCCGGCAAAGCCCAATTCTCATTTCAGGACGGTTTTGCTATCGATCCGGTTTTGGTTGGCAAGGTCCATATCGATGTCGCCAAGCGACTACCACCCGAAATTCTCGCTCGCTCTGCTCGCTGCGTACACTTAGGTATCATCGCTGCCCGCGAGGCTTTGGATCAAGCGGGCTTGTCCGGCGACACTTCCGACTATCGCATCGGCATTTGCCTGGGCAGTGGTCTCGGTGGTCTGGACTTTCATGAAGAAATGATCGCCAAAGCCTTGCAAGAAGGCATGCGCGCGATACATCCCTTCACCGTCCCCAAGGTGATGCCCAGTGCCCTGGGGTCATGGATAGCCCAACAAACCGGCATTACCGGTCCGAACCTCTGCATCTCTACGGCCTGCTCCTCAAGCGCAAATGCCCTTGCTGAAGGCTTTTGGAAAATCGCTACTGGGCAATGGGACATCGCTTTGGTGGGCGGCGCAGAAGCCCCGCTTTCACCCTTCAATTATCATGCTTATAAGCAATTGAAAGTGCTCAGCGCCCAACGCGATCCCCTGCAGCCGGGACGCTCCTTTCACCCGGAGCGCGACGGCTTTATACTCGCCGAGGGAGCTGGCTTCCTTATACTTGAATCACCAGAGTCGGCGCGCAGGCGTGGCGCACCGATCTTGGCAAAGCTTTCCGGCGTGGCACAGAATTCAGGTGCATATCATCCAGTCGCACCGAAGCCCGATGCGAGCGATATTATTGCCGTCATGCACAAAGCCTTAGCTTGCGCCGGAATAGAGGCCAAAGATATCGATGCCATTTGCGCGCATGGCACCGGTACCCTGAAGAATGATGAAGTCGAATATCTCGGCATGCATTCGGTATTTGGCAAGGAACTCGGCGGCAAGCTCGTGGTGGCTCCAAAAAACCAAATCGGACATAGTCTTGGGGCTTGTGGTATCCTCGAATCCATTCTATGCGTCCAAGCCTTGATGAAGCAGCAATTGCCGCAAGCCTTTCACCTTCAGGAAGGTATGACAGCGACTGAATCGGCGAATCAACATGCGCCATTGCGAAACATCCTCAAGAATTCTTTCGGTTTCGGCTCGAATAATGTTTCCCTCCTTTTTTCGCGTCATCAAGATTGACCCGTATGCCTGCTATTGAAATCAAGGTGATGCAAGCCATCAGCCGAGTCTCCCATCGCCCAGTCGAATCCCTGAGCCATGATATGTCCTTGAAAAAGGATTTAGGGCTCGACTCTTTAAGCGCTCTCGAATTGGAGTATGAACTGCATCAAAGCGGCCTGGCTGAAATCCCTTTGGAAGAATTGATGGCCGCCGCCACCATTGGCGATGTGATACTTCGCCTAGAAAGCGCAGCATGACGGCCTTGCAAATCGGACTACGCGATTTCATGTTCGAACTTAGGCTCTGGCAAATTGCCGCCTTAGTTGCACTCGGTTTTGCTTTCATTTACTTCGCCCTGGCTTTTATCACGCTTCAGCTCACCCAAAAAGTCCTTCCGACTTTCAAAATTGGCCGCGTCATCGATTCACGCCCCATTCCACCCCGGCAAATCACGCGTGAAGTGAGACTTTCCTTAATCTCCATTCTCGTCTTCGGCGCTTATGGTGGATTGACCTTGGGCTTGCAGCGGCTGGGCCTGATTCACATCGATTGGATTCATTCACCCTGGCGTCTAGTCCTCGATCTCATTCTGCTCACCTTATGGAATGAAGTTCATTTCTATGCCTCGCATTATCTCTTGCACCTACCCTGGTTTTACCGACATGTGCATCGGCATCACCATCTTTCGGTTGTGCCCACTCCCTTTTCGACCTATAGCTTTCACTGGTTCGAAGCCGTCTTGCTGAGCAGCGTCATGGTGACCTATATGGCCTTCGCGCCTCTGAGCATGGGAGCCATCATTCTCTTCCCGGCTTTGAGTCTTTTCATGAACAATATCGGCCATATGAATTATGCCGTTTTTCCCAAGCTCGCCTTGAATCATCTTTTCTCTTCTTGCCGTCGACACACCTTGCATCACACCCATATCAAGGGCAATTACGGTTTTGCCTTTCCCTGGTTCGACGAAACTTTCCGGACGCGTTCGGCCCGCTTCAATTATGACGAGCCCTTGGAGAAATCGTGATGCTCGACTTCGGCGCCCTGCAAACGCTGTCGCATAGTCTGAGTTGGCCCGAATACTATGCCTGGCATATTGCGGGTTTTTTGGTGGCTTATTTTTCCTTGTCCGCCATATCTTTCCTTTTCATTCGTGACGTTCTGATCAAACGGAAACTGGGATTTTATATCGACAACCGCCCAATCAAGGCGGGTCAAATAGGCCATGAAATTCGGAAGTCCATGAGTGCCATGCTTTTTCTCAGTTTCTTCGCGGTTTTAGCGCTCAAATTGGAAGAGCATGGAATGCTCACCATTTTATGGAAAGACTTTTCCCTAGTACGCGCACTCGGCGACTTGCTTCTCTTCGCCGCTTGGAATGAGCTTTATTTCTTTTCCTGCCATTGGTTATTGCATAGACCTTTCCTTTTTCGTCGTGTGCATTCCGTGCATCATTACAGCGTGACCACTACGCCTTTCAGTAGCCTTAGCTTTCACTGGTTCGAGGCCTTACTCTATAGCGGAACCATGATTCTCATCATGCTTGTGCATGACTTCGACATCCTCGCCATCATGCTTTGGCCGGCTATCAGCATGACTGCCAATACTTTCGGGCATGCCAATTTCTCCTGGCCAACCCACACTCAAGGCGCGAGTTTTCTGGAAAACAATTGGCGCCATGGCACCCACCACCGCAAGGCGACACGCAATTTCGGCTTCTGGACGCCCTGGCTTGACCGCTGGCTGGCCTCGGGCTACCGTCGTCGCGCGCATAGCCCGGCGGAATAAGTCATGCCGCAGGCGTCTTCTTCCGTTCTAGGCCTTAGAAACAAACAAGACCTTCGCTGCCTTGGCGTCTTGGCTGTTTATCCGCTACTCGTGACTTGGCACTTCCTGATAGGGCCGCGCCTGTGGCTTTCGGTGCTCACCGCTTTAATCACCTATGTGGTCGGCTGCATTCAGCATTGTCACGGCCATTGGCCCTTTTTCCGCTCCAGGTTGGCCAATCGCGCCATCGAATTCCTCTTCACCCTCTACCGCTTTGATGGCTGCTATGCCTGGAAAGCGACGCACAATGCCAATCACCACCGTTATGCCAACAGCAGCGACGATTACACTTACACCTACCGTTATTCCCATCACAATAATTTTTTGCAGTTCTTTCGTTATCTCGCGCATGGAGTCAGGGTTTACTTTCGGGCAAGCTTCCTTTATTGGCTTTCCTTGATGGCGAAACCTCGGAACACCTCGGGATTTCGGCTCGGCCTTTTTTGGTCGCTGCAAATCGCCGCTTGGCTTACCTTGACCCTTTATCTCTGGCGAATCGACGCGAAGACCACCGCCTATGCCCTACTCTTGCCGCAAGCCTTCGGCGTTTTGGCCATGGTAGGCACCGGCTATTTTCAACATCATCACACAGCCCCCCATCACCCCTATGATTCCAGCCGAAATTTCGTCGGCGTTTGGCTGAACCGCATCACCTTTAATCACGGTTATCATCTTGTCCATCACCGCAATATCAACATGCATTGGTCGCAATGGCCTAAGGAACACGATCGCCTACGTCATTGGATCCATCCCCAATTGAATGAGCCTAGTCTCGCCTTTTACTTCTTGAAAATTTTCGTCTTACAGCATTTCGTTCGCCGCTATCGAACTTTCGATTTTCGCCGATCCGATTCCTTGCAAGCTCCTGCACCTGCCCATTCCCCTTCGCCCGTCTAAACCTCAGGACATTCATGCGACCCGTTTATATCACTTCGCTCGGAGCCTTTCTTCCTGGACCCGCGCTAGACTCCGAAGCCGCCGAGAAGCGACTCGGACTCGTGGGAGGAAAGCCATCGATCGCGAAAAAGCGAGTGCTCAAACTCAATCGCATCGAAACCCGCCATTATGCTCTCGACGAAAATGGCAAACCCACACATCGCAATGCGCAAATGGCTTCCCTCGCCATTCACGCCGCCCTCAAAGACTCCTCCATCGACGCCAAGGGTATTGACTATTTGGCCACCGCCACCACCCAAGGCGATCTCTTCGTACCCGGCTTTTCGAGCATGGTGCAAGGCGAAGCCAAGATCGCCTGCTGCGATGTCGCCTCTTTTCAAGGTGTTTGCGCGAGCGTCATGTCCGCGCTTCAAGGGGCCTATCACGCCATTGCCTGCGGCAAGCACAAGACCGGCATGGTTTGCGGCAGCGAATTTCCCAGCCGTCAATTCCGGGCCCCGATACTCGAAGAACTAGACAGCTTTCAGAATGAGAAGCGCATACCGCTCGACACCGAATTTTTACGCTGGATGTTGTCGGATGGTGCGGGCGCCGCGCTTCTGCAAGACCGGCCCAAGGAAAGTGGCCTATCCCTCCGTATCGAGTGGATAGACTTGAAATCACATGCCGATAGCCTGGATGTTTGCATGTATGCCGGCGGTGAAAAATCCGAAGACGGAAGCATACGGGTTACCACGGGAGAAATGGCGAATTATGGTGACGCCGTTCGGCAAGGTCTGTTTACCCTAAGACAAGATCTCGCCATGCTCGACAAAATCGTCCCCTTGGGTGTGTCGCATTATCTCTCGCTTATCGAAGAGGGCAAGCTCAAACCCGATTTCGACTGGTTTCTTTGTCACTATTCCTCGCATGTCTTCAAGGATCAAATCGTCGACCTATTGCAGAAATGCCTGGCCGACATTCCTGCGCATAAGTGGTTCACCAACCTATATCACAAGGGCAATACAGGCGCGGCCTCCCTGTTGATCATGCTCGAAGAACTATGGCAATCGGGACGGCTTCAATCCGGGCAGAAAATCCTTTGCCAAGTCCCCGAGAGCGGTCGCTTTATCACCAGTTTTATGCTATTGACCGTAGTCGGCGAATCGCCAACGGAAAAAAAATCATTGTTACCGGCGCAACAAGAAATATCCGCCACTCCGAGCGACATCCCGCTTCAGCCGGGCGAGGATTTACTGGCCTCCCTTTTCCGTCGCCTCTTCCTGGTGTGGTCGGATTTCGAATTGGGACTAAGCAAGTTATCCCTCATCCACAAAATCGAGACCGGAAACTTAACCCGATCCGACTACAGGGAATTGCTTCTCAACCTGCGCCAGCAAGTCATGGAGGGCAGTCGCTGGATTTCCAAAGCGGCCTCGAATATCACCACGGAGCATTTTGAATTGCGCTCTCTCTATCTCAAGCATTCCTGGGATGAGCACCGCGATTTCCGCATGCTCGAAGCCAACTATGTCGCCTCCGGGGGCGAACGCGGGGACATACTTTCCCATCCCAAGAATATTGGATCCGAGGCCTTTTCCGCTTATATGTTTCACCAGGCCGGAAGGGAAAATCCTTTTCACATGCTAGGCTCGGTTTTTATCATCGAAGGACTTGGAAAAAACCTGGCCAAGGCTTGGGGCGAGAAAATCCAAAGGGCCCTTCAACTGAGTTCCGATGCGGTGTCCTTTCTTCTCTATCACGGTCACAATGACGAGCATCACCTCGAAGAAATGCATACGGCGATGAAACTTTTACCCTTGACCCCAATGCTTGCCGATGAAATCGTAAAAGCAGCCAAAACCACGGCACGCCTCTACCGGTTGCAACTCGAAGAAATAGGCAATTACTAATGACTGAAAATACGCGCCATACCCGGTATCAAAGTTATTTCAACGGGCTGAAGCATGATCCGGAAGATCCGCTGCCTACCCAAGCTTTGTTTCTCGACAATTCTACGCCCATAGATCCCGAAGTGAAGGGCGCCTTGCTGTTTGGGCTGCAATCCAAGACTCGGCAATTCCTTTTGCCCCTGCTCCGGCCCATCATGCGCACCTTGATTTGCCTAATTATGGTGCTGAAAACACCCTTTCCTTCTGCTTTCAAGTCGTCACGGCTTTTGCATCACCTCATTTATTTGGGACTCCGGTATTTTGCCAGCCGCGAAGCGAATTTGCTGATCATGAGGCATTTCCACATTGGTTCCGAAATTCTCGAATTCATTCGAGACAATAGCGGGGTCGATATTCCACTCAACCCACTCAAGCCCAAGCGACTGGCCGATGTGAAAGACCACCTTTTCCTGTTTCATGATATCAATCTCTTCAATTTCATCATTCGCCTGAATCAAACCTTGCAGAAAGAAGGCAAGGTTTTGCATGCCGTCACGACGATAAACTTGCAAGCCATTACCGACGGGCCTTTCGAATTCGAAGAATTGCCCGACTCCTGGCATAATTTCATGGACGTCGAAACCGCCATCGAGATTTATACTCCGATTTTCCAGTTCCTACTTTCCGACAATGACTTTTGGCGGGCTTCGAATTCCCTGCAACTCGACGAAACAATTGGAATATATGTCTCGACTTTGCTAGACGACGATTCGCGTTTGTGGCGAGTGAACAATCGCCACCCCATGTTGCCGCTTTCCACTTTACGCGCAGGTTTCCGATTGCTGCTGCACGGCTATTCCTCGGAATCCTTGCACTATATGCTGCGACAATTGAAGCGAGCCCAAGCGGGACGCACTTCGACGCCAGCTTCAACCCATTAGGGCCCGGAACCCAGCGCGGAATTTTCCCTCGCCCATATGTTTGGGTCTACTGCGATCGGACTATTTCCCGATGCAAAACCCTGAGAACAAGCGATTGAGCACATCGTCAGCGCTCACCTCGCCCAGCAATTCGCGCAGTGCCTGCACGGCCTCGCGCGCTTCGAAGGCGAGAATTTCAATGGCGGGTTGGCCATCGAGCTGATTCAATGCCGCGCGCAAATTCGCGGCGGCCTTTTCCAAGGCCTCTCGCTGACGCTCCGTGGTGAGGAAAACCTCGTCGGCCCCTTCCCCTGCTTGCCCATCGGGAGCTTTTAATCTGACAACCTTGGCGGGCGCAAACAAAATCGTCTCCAGGGCTTCCATCAATTCAGGCAAACCGTCGCCGGTGGTATTGGCGACGGCTAGGGCTCCGACCTCAGAGCAAAAGCCAGGCTGATCACGGCGCGTGCGCACCCGTATGGTTGGAGTGACGTCCCCTGCAAGTGTCTGGAGCGGATCTCCCGCCCACGCAAGCGCATCGACCGGTGCGTTACCATTGGCAACCCAGAGTCGCAAATCGGCCTTGTCGGCTTGCTCGCGTGTTTTTCCCTGGGCGCGAGCGTCCAGGCTATCGACAGCTTCGCCCAGCCCCGCGGTGTCGACCAAATGCACTAGCCCCGAAGGCAAATGCAAAGGCACTTCGACGAAGTCACGCGTCGTACCGGGAATGTCGGAAACCAAAAGCCTTTCCTCGCGCAGCAAGGCATTGATCAAACTGCTTTTGCCCGCATTAGGCGCGCCCAGCAAGACCACGCGGGGGATGCGCTCCAGGCGGGCGCCGCGATCATGGCTGCGGAGCAAGGCTTCGATGTCGGCGAGCGCGTCTTGCACGCGGGGACGCCAAGAGGCATAGTCGGGATCGGCCTCTTCTTCCGCGAAGTCGACATCGAGTTCGAGGTGAACCAGCAAGTCAATCAGTTTGCCCCGTAAAGCCAAGAAGCGCTTCGAGAGGGCGCCGTCCAGCACGCGTCCGGCATGTCGCAAGGCGGCCTGCGACTGGGCATGAACCAAGGCCATGAGGCCTTCGGCTTGCACCAAATCGAGCTTGCCATTCTCGCAGGCGCGGCGCGTGAATTCGCCGGGGCCGGCCAAGCGTAAGCCCGGTAAGGTCAATAAGGCATGCAGAATATTTTCGACCAGCAGGCGATTGCCGTGGGGGAAGAGCTCAAGCACATCCTCGCCGGTCGGGCTTTTAGGCGCGGGATAATAGACGAAGGTGAGCCGGTCCAGCGTTTCGCCGGTTTCGGGATGGCGAAACTCGCCATAATGCATATGCCGAGGGCGCACCGGCTTCTGCGAGGCCTTGGGTAACTCCGGAGCTTCGGTAACTCCGAGAGTACGCCCCAGGCAGTGTAATAGAACAGCGGGGCAATCCGGTCCGGAAAGCCGGACTATGGCCAGCCCCGACATTCCCGGAGGAGTGGCCGGGGCCGCGATGGTTTCTTTCCCCATGACCTTCGCCGCCGTCTCGAATGCGATGGATTGCGCTTCCCGGGACCGCGCCCAGGGCCGCGCTTACTTCTTCTTGCCGTCCTTAGGACGCGTGCCGACAATAGGCTTGGTCTTGATCACCGGCTTATCCATGGCGGCAGCGGCCTTCTCCGATTCGGCTTTGCGCTTCTTGCTGGTCTGCAACCAGGTTTGCGTGATAGTGAAGACATTGGAGACGCTCCAATACAGCACCAAGCCCGAAGGGAAAGAGCAGGAGAAGACGAACATCATGATGGGCATGAGCCAAACCATGGCCTTTTGATTCGGATCCTTGATGGTGAGCTTCATCTGGAAATACATGGTCACGGCCATCAGGAAGGGAAGCACGGTGAGACCAACAGGAAACAGATAAGGCACCTTGAGGGCGGGCAAAATCACGTCGGGCTGGCTCAAGTCGTGTATCCAGCCGAAGAAATAAGCCTGCTTCAATTCCACCGAGCGGCCCAGCACATTGAACAGGGCGATGAAAATCGGCATTTGCAAAAGCATGGGAAAGCAGCCAAGTACCGGAGCCAGCGGGGATATGCCCACTTGCTTGTAATAAGCCATCATTTCCTGTTGAGCCTTGGCGGGCTCGCCTTTATTGCGCTCGCGAATCTTGTTGATCTCGGGCTGGTGCTCCTGCATGCGGGCCATTTGCCGCGTCTGCGACAAGGTGAGCGGCAAGGTGATGAAGCGCACCAACAAGGTGAGCAGGATAATGGCTATACCCCAATTGGGTATCATGGAGTGGAAGAAATTCAGCAAATGCAAAACCAAGCCGCAGAGCTTCACATACCAGATGTCGGCGCGGAAGAAAGACTCCCAACCCGTGAATAGGATTTGCTCGTAATTGCGGCCATAGGCCTTGATCTTGTCGTATTGCAGCGGCAAAATCATGAAGTCGAAATCGAGAGCGCCTTCATCCCATTGGCCATTGCTGATTTTCAGGCGATAGTCGTGAGGAAAACCCTTTTCGCGTCCCTGCGGCAAAGACCCTTCGGCGTCAACGCGATTGCCGGTTTCTTTATGAAAGTCGAGGAAGGCCGCTACGTATTTGCGACGTAAACCCACCCAGCGCAAAATGCCGCTTTCAGCATTGAAAGACTTTTTTCCGTCGAAGGTTTCGCGGCTGGCCATGCTGCCATTGTCGAAAACCACTTCGCTGAAATAGCTGCTCATCAGGCCAATGCCCTTGCCTTCGGGAATGTCTTCGTTTTCAGAAAGTCCGGCGGGCCATTCCATGGACCAATTCTGAATGCCGTTCGGAACCTTGGCGCGATGATGCACCGATGGGCTATCGGCGAAAAAGGTGTAGCGGCGTGTCACTTCACGGCCACTATTGAGGCGGGTTGTGAAGCTGAGAACCAAGGAATCTCGGTCGAGCGTATAGACATCTTTCACCGCATCGGTTCGCCACAGCGTTTTCGCCAGGCTTTGCTGATTGATGCTCAAGGTGAGAGCACCGCCGCGAGCAGGATCGATCAATAGCGGATTGTGCAAGGCATGACCCTGCAAACTGTCGATGCGCAATTCGGAAATGCGCGCGCCTTCATTTTCGAGCACGGCGGTGAAGCGGTGAGTCTTCACCGTGATGCTTTTGCGTGCCACCTGGGGAATACTGTCGGCCACCATGCCGCTTTCGGCAGGAGCATTCGCTACGCCGATGGCTTCGCGGGTCGCCTGCATAGAATCGCCGGCAACCGGGCCCAAGGACGCTTCGCCCTTGACGGGGGTTTTCGGCATCGCAGCCACGCGGGCCAAAGAATCGGCCACGGCCTTTTCATGCGCAGCCTTGGCCTGCTTGCCTTTGAGCTGGGTCCAGAACATGAACATGGCCATCAAGGCCATCCAGCCAAATAGGCTCCAACGATTGAACTTCAAAGCGTCCTCGCTTTCTGCAAATCATGCGGCGGGTTTTCTTGCGAAATGCCCGCGAGTTTAAAAAACCAGTGACGCAGGCGATCCAGCGGTCCCGGACCCAGATAAGACCAAGCGCGCAAACTCGCGCGCAGTCCGACATGGGCTTCGGGGACGGGATCGTAACCTGCAGGATACAGGGGTTGGCAGCGCCAAATACGCGCGGCCGATAACATGGCGCCTTTGAGCGAGCCGTGAGTTTCCAGGGCTTGCAGGGCATACTGCGAACAGGACGGCGAAAAGCGGCAGCAGCCGCTGAATACCATGGGATGCAAGGCTTGATAGACCTTCACCCCGCCGCGCAAGAGATGCCGAGGACGCAATTTCACGCCGCGTTCTCCATGCGACCTTGGGAGGCCGAATCGGAAGGCAAGCCTGGAGGTAGGCTTAAGAGACGCTGCATCAATTCCTCGCCTTTGAGGCGAAAAGCCGTGCGCGTAAGCTTGGCTGCTTGGGGAAGTATGTCGAAAACCAACCAAGTGGGAACGGTCACTTTTTCGGCATGAGAGCGAAAGACCTCGCGCAAGACGCGACGCAAAGCATTTCTCATGGGGGAGTGACCGGTTTTTTTTCGCACAATGAAACCCAAGCGGGTCATGTCGACCGCCTCAACGCCCTCTTTGTCGAAGCGACGCAAATACCGAAGACTGAGAGGCGGAGATTTCAACGACTTCCCCTTCTCAAGCACGGCCTTGAACATCCAGGGCCGCGTGAGTCGATGTGAGGGTCGGGGCTTTTGAAAAACCTTGGGCAGGGCTTTACCGGGGGGCAATGGCCCGGAGCCCAACTAGATATCCTTGAATGCCATTTCGCTGCTGACCGTCAGGCGATGACGGCCCTTGGCACGACGGCGATTCAAGACTTGGCGGCCGTCTTTGGTGGCCATGCGGGCGCGAAAACCGTGTTTGTTCACGCGCTTGCGATTCCTGGGCTGGAAGGTACGCTTCATAAAGTCTTCCCGAGCTAGATATAAGGGGGATTCAATGTACTTCCCCAACCCCTTTAAATTCAAGGGCATGCAGGCCAAGTCTTCGACTTCCTTGCGGCCGGGCCCCCGCCCCAATTTGGCGTTTTGGGCCTTTTTGCTGGCCTGTTTGCTCTGGATGAGCCCCTGGCGCCGTCGTGTGGTGGCCGAAAATGCTCGCCGGGCGGGTCTGGTTCGGGTGGGGTTCGGTGGTTTACGTTGGCTATTGCTCTATCATGCCCTGCGCGATTTGCTCGGCTTGTTCAGCGCTAGCTATCCAAAGCAGATGGTGGTGGCGAAGCGAAGCGCCGGTCATTTGGCGGACATGCGCCGGGGTAAATGCCTTTTCCTCACGGCCCATGTGCATCACTTTGAGGCTTTCGCGGCCTTTTTGGCGGCGGAAGGCGTGCCCCTGCGCGCAGTGGCGCGGCCGATGAGTCGGGCTTGGGCGCAGAGGTGGCTGGTAAGGCTTCGGGAGCTCATCGGCAATCCGGTGATCTGGAGTGCTCGGCCACAGAAGCGGCCCCGAGGGGCCCGTGAGGCGGGCCAAACACCAGAGTCGACACGGGCCCAACTTTCAGATAAAACCGCGGAACCTCTCCGCAAAATCTCGGCGCCGGCGATTTGGTTGCGAGAGGCCTTGCGCCATGTGCAAACCGGGGGGTGCTTGGCTTTGCTTTGGGACCAGCGGCCGCCGGGTAACGCGGGCGTGACGGGGGCTTTTTTCGGCGAGGCGGTGATTTGCGATCCCCTGCCGGGCTGGCTCATGGGGCATCTCGGGCCGGACTTGGCGATCTATGCGGGGTATTTGCAGCCCGATGGAAAGGTGAGATTGCTTTGCCTGCATACGCCGGACGGTTCTCGGGAAATAGAGGCACGTAAGACGGAATTGGAGGGGAGAGTGCTGGCTCGTTATCATCGCTGGCTGGAGGCGGTGACCCGACGGCATCCGGGGTATGCTTATTGGATGCTGCATCGGAGGTTTGGCGCAACAATCATTACGCCCGGCATTACATGTGAAGAACAAAGTTAAGCTACCGAAATTCAAGAATGAGGAGGAGGAGCGAGCCTTTTGGTCGACTCAAGGGCCGCTTAAGCGCATTTGATGAAATGCACCCAGCGATCGGCGGGTTTGCCGCATTGCGTCTTGCAGTCGTATTTGGCGCAAATATCGGAGCGTTTCAAGGGCGTGCCCAAGGTCAGGGCGGATGCATGCCGTAGTATCACATCGGTTTGTTCGGGCAAGGACTTATTGAAAAAAGCCGGGCACAGCATGATAGGGAAAGCTCCCGAACCCGTGCGACCGTCCTCGTTATCGCAAGATTTATCGCGATTGGAAATCACTTGCACCGCCGCCCGTGTCTTGTCGGCAATTTTAGTGAGGCGGGTACGGATGTCAGAATGGGTCACGGTTTCACCCGTCAAATTCAAGGCTAAAGGCGCAAAATCAGCCATGGCCAATGGGGCCAAGAAGACATGGGTCCAAGCCGTGGTGACGGCGGCGGCGGCCGCATCCTGAGCGGGCTTGGCTTTTTCGGCGGTCAGCCCGCTTCTTTCCTTGAGGCATTTTTCGAATTGAGCCTTCAAGGCGGGATCCGCCGCTAACTTGGCTTCATCATCCTTGGGCAGGTCGCCCATCAGCCCGTTCGCTACGCGACAAATGTCATCGGGATGAAGCACGGACCCGCTTCCCATCAGCGAGACCTTGTCCAGGGGATCGAGGCCGCCTTTGAGCATTTGCACATGAAACCAATGAATGCGATCGGGTATGCTCATGGTTTCATTGCTCGCATGGCTCATGTAGTCGTAGCGATCGCGTAAGCCCAAGCGATGATGCAATTCATGAGCGAGACCGGCCGCAACATCCTCTTTGGAATCTTTGCCGACCCAATTGCCGGAATTGATCCACTCGCCCAAATCGACATTGGCCTCCATGACATCAGGGCCGGAGGCCTTCACGAATTCCAGGTTCAGCGAATAGCCCAGAGTGGAGGCGACTTTCTCAATCGCATCTTCCAGGCCTTCGATACGGCCGACATCACTTGCATCGGCGGGAAGGGAACCGACATCCCCCGCGGCATTGGCGGGTGAGAGCTTTACCTTCGCTTTCACCATAATGTTTTTGAAGTCGGCGGTATTGATTTGAAATTCCTTGGCCACGGGTTTGTCATTGTTTTTGACGGTTCGCCAGCCAGCGGCCACGCTCGTCGCAGCCTCTTCTTCCCCCTTACGTCCCATGCCCTCCCCCGCGGATAGACGTGTATTTTCCTTGGACTTGGCGATGATTCCCGCGATGCGCGAATCTTTGATAGCCTGAATACGCTCCGCTTCGGTCGAAGCGCTGGAAGACGCTCCGCTGGCCAAATCCTTGGTATCGTAGAGCAATTTGTATTTCGTGAGTTCAGACACGCAAGATTTACCGCCCTGCGACAAGTCCAGCACGTCCTTGGCTTCGGTGGCGGTGTCTCCTCCCGTGGCTTGCACGCCTTTGTAAACGGGATGCGCCTCGATTTCACCTCGAAGGGTGGAACAGGCGTCCCGCTGCAGGACCGGCGCGGCGACCGATTGTTGCAGAACATGGGTGGCTTCGTGAGCAAGGAGGCCTCGGCCCTGATGCGAATGGCGATTGAATTGCCCCGCCCCGAAGACGATGTGATGGCCCACCGTATAAGCGCGGGCGCCCACGGCGGCCGCCGAAGCATGCGCGGCGCTGTCGTCATGAATGCGAATCGAAGCGAAGTTGGGTGCCTTGGCGGAATGCGGACGGCCTCCCTGGCGCGAAAGGACCCGCTCGCTGAAATTGTCGGCTTCGGTCTCCGCCGGATCGGTGGTGGGAGAAATGGCGAGCTTGCCCTGCATGCCAAAGCCCGGCGCCACACGGGGGCGAGCATCCCCGAACCCCGTTTCCAGGAAACCGCGCGTCCCCGGGTCGAGCGGTGACCCCGAGGTAGCCAGGACTTGATTGACACGGGCGAAAGGGGAAATCTCTTCGGAGTGGCTCGATGAACTGGCCTTGCGCTGCAGCTTTTTTTTCTTGCCGCAAGACTCGCATTCACGCTGAAGGAAAACGCCTTGGGATGGCGACGAGCTCGGCTGGCGATTCGTGGTCTGCTTCATTTTCAGCCTTTAACTCCTGCCTATCGCGCAGGCGCTAGGTTTAGACTTGGGTCGATAGGCTTGGGTAACCGATGGGACGAGGATACCGGAGCCATTAGGTTATCCCTTCTGACTTCAATATTCCAATGGGTGGGGTCGCGGAGGCCGACATGCCCAGCAGGGAAATCCAGGCCGCAGCGAGGGGCGGGGCCGCCTTGGCCATACGCGGTCTCGCCCCCTCCACTATGAGGGTTTTCCCTCAAAAAGAAGGGTCTCAACCCCAAGAAGAGCTAGTTTTAACCTCCCGTATTTGAGGGTATTATGGAAAAATCCGCAAAAATCTATGTCGCCGGTCTTTATGGAATGGTGGGCGCTGCCATTGCCAGGCGTTTACGCGACCAAGGCTTCAACAATATTCAGGGGCATTCTTCCGGTGAACTCGACCTCACTAATCAACAGGCCGTGCATGATTTTTTCAAGCAAGAGCGGCCCGATTATGTCTTTTTGGCGGCCGCCAAGGTGGGTGGCATTTATGCCAATAACACCTATCCGGCCCAGTTTATTTACAGCAATCTTTGCATTCAAAACAATATCATTCATGCGGCTTATGTATTTCGCGTGAAAAAGCTTTTGTTCCTGGGAAGCTCGTGTATTTATCCCAAATTCGCCGAGCAGCCTATGAAAGAGGAAAGCTTGCTGACAGGCGCCTTAGAGCCTACCAATGAGCCTTATGCCCTCGCCAAAATCGCGGGCATCAAGATGTGCGAAGCTTATAACAAGCAATATCACACCAGCTTCATTTCCTGCATGCCGACCAATTTGTATGGTCCGAATGACAATTATGACTTGATGAATGCGCATGTGCTGCCAGCCTTATTGCGCAAGGTGCACGAAGCCAAAACGAATAAGCAGCCGAATTTCGTGGTTTGGGGCACAGGCTCGCCTAAGCGCGAATTCCTTTATGTCGACGATTTGGCCGACGCCTGTTTGTTTTTGATGAATGAGTATTTAGGGAATGAAACAGTGAATGTGGGTAGCGGCCAGGAAGTCACCATTCGCGAACTCGCCGAGACCGTGCGTGATATCGTGGGTTTCAAAGGCGACTTGGTATTCGACTCTTCCAAGCCTGATGGCACCCCGCGCAAGCTTCTCGATGTGGGCAAGCTGAATGGGCTGGGCTTCAAGGCCAAGGTTACTTTGCGGGACGGCATTGCCAAGTCTTATCAAGACTTTTTAAACGGAAAGGTGCGAATGTAAGAGGGCCTCTAGGCGCAAAGGGTTAGCGCTGGCCTTCCTTCTTTGGCTTCGATCATGGGATTTTTTACACTTCCTTTTATGTCAAGATCTTATGTCGGATGGTCCTTGGCGGCCCTCGTTTTTTCTTTGGGCTCTGCAAGCCATAGCCAAAGCTTGGAGGACAAGGTTTCGCAAGCCCGCCAGCTTCAGGCCCAAAGCATGATGGGCGTGGACCAAGCCACCTTGGATTCCTTGGTTCAGCTCAAGAAAAATCAAGCGGGCGGACGCAAGGGATCCGAAAACTCACGCCTCTCCGACAAGGCTATTGAAGAAGCCATTCTCGACTCCTTGATTGCCGGGCCGAAAAGCATGGACAGCTTGGAATCGGAATTTGACACGCTGGCTGGCCCTGCCGATACCACCAAAGGTGGACGGAAGAAGAAAAAACGCCTGGCCAAGCGTTATGAACAGAGAATTTTTCAAACAGTCGATAAAAGCGCTTTTTCCAGTTCGACTGGGGCCGTTGGCCGGGAATACATTCTCGGTCCCAATGATGGCGTGACCGTCTCGCTCTGGGGCGACAAGGAAAAAGAATATCCGCTCACCCTGAATGCCGAAGGCGCCATTTTCTTAGAAGGCGTGGGGCAAATCCCCCTGGCTGGATTGAATGTCGGCGAGGCTGAAAAGCGGGTTCGCGAGCGCCTGTCGCGTATTTATTCAGGCATCAATCGCGGCACCACCAATGTCAATCTCACCGTGGGTCGAGTCGGCCCGAAAAAAGTATTCGTGCTGGGAGAAGTGAAAATCCCCGGCGGATATGTCTTTACAGGACATACCAGCATATTGACCGCTATGTACTTTGCCCAAGGACCCACCGACATCGGCACGGTTCGCAATTTGGTGCTGAATCGCGGCGGGAAAAAATATCCGCTCGACTTATACGATTATCTGCTACGGGGCGAAACCCTGAAGCCCGACGTGGTGCAGGATGGCGATATTGTCTTTGCAGCGCGAGCGGAGATTCTGGTGGAAATTTCCGGTGACGTGGGAAGGCCCGCCATGTATGAAATGAAAAAGACCGAAGGTATAAAGGAATTGTTGATCTATGCTGGCGGCTTGAATGCCACGGCGGCGACTCAGAAAATGACTTTGCAGCGGGTCTTTGAAGACGGCAAATCGGACTATATCGATCTACCTCCGCCGCAGGATTTTTTGACGGGCAAGGCAACGTTCACGTTGCGAGACGGCGATAAGGTTTTGATTGAGAAATCGACCGAACCTACGCGTAACTATTTCACCATCACTGGCCCCGTCAAATACCCTGGCACCTATCAAAGCGAAGGTATTGCTTCGGTCACCCAGCTTATTCAAAAGGCCGGTGGCCTGCGCGAAGATGCCTTTCTGGGTCGCGTCCACGTGGTGCGCTTTCATCCCGATGGCTCCAGCGAACTTTTCGCCTATGGGGTGCAAGAGACATCACCCGATTCTATTCATCTTGAGCCCAAGGACAATGTCATTCTCTATAGCGTGAAAGACATGTTCTTACCCGACAGCGTTGAAATCGCCGGTTCAGTTTTCAATCCAGGAAAATACGAGTTCAGGAAAGGCATGACCGTGAAGGACCTCGTCATGCAAGCCGGTGGGTTCTTGCCCGACCACGAAAGTGGGAAAGCCTTGGTCTTTCGCGGCGATGCCCACGAACGCAAGGTCAAGCAAGTGGAAATTTCCATGGATGGCGGCTTAGACAAGGACGAAAAGAATCTAGGGCTGGAGCCCTATGATGTGGTGCATATCCCAGTGGACCCCCGTTGGTATCTCAAGGAAGTCGTGGTACTAAATGGTTTGTTCAATAGGCCAGGGAAATATGCTTTGCTTTATCCAGGAGAAAAATTGGCAAGTGTTGTGGAGCGGGCGGGTGGTTTTAAAGAAGGGGCCTATGTAGAAGGCGCTCGGTTTTTCAGGCATAAAGACAGCATTGGTCGCGTAGGCGTGGATGTGGCTTATGCGGTGAAACACCCAAAGAAGAAGAGCAATATTTCACTGGTGGGCCGGGATAGTTTGTTTGTACCTGAGGTTTCCAGCACCGTGAAGGTGATGGGCGAGGTTGGGTTTGAGACCAGTGTATTGTACAAGGAAGGAGCTTCCACCGGGTACTACATCGAGCATGCCGGAGGGTTTACGAGACGCAGCGAAAAGGGCAGGGTTGTGGTTCAGTATGCTAACGGGGAAGCTTCTAGCGAAGGGGCCTTCAACCGAAAGCCAGATGCGGGGAGCGTGATTTATGTGCCACAGGGGCCAGAGCCCAAGCCGGTGGATTGGATTGTCGGCATAAATGCTTTGTTGGGCACGCTTGGAGTTGCGGCGGCAGTTATTTTGTCAATACAGGCAATTCAAAAGTAAAAGGGGAAAGAAAATCCCCACCAGAACCCTTCCCCTCCGCGAAAGAATCCGGTCTCTCATGAAGACCGAGTTGGTATCGCGTTTTTCCAGAGTTCTCAGTGTCGATGCCATTGTCAAGGCATCTAACGTATTCCTGCTCCCATTTTACCTGAAGGTAATGAGCAAATCGGAATTCGGTACCTACAGCTACCTGATTTCGATCGTTGGCGCTTACGCAACCATGCTCAACTTCGGCCTGTTCGTTTCCCAGGGCAAGATGTTCCATGATTTCCCTCCGGAAAGGAAAGGGGCGCTCCTATTTACAATCAACTTGCTTATGGTAGGCTTCTTGGCGGGGGCCCTGGGACTTATCGCAGTTACCGGTCTCGATGTCCGCCTTTCCGGATTCCTATTCCGGAATAATCCCATTGATTACCCTGCGTATCGATGGTTCTTTCTGGCCGCCGTGACTTCCTCGATCTATTCGACCATGGTCACGACCCACTTTTTCAACAGCATCCAGATCCGTACGATACAGAAATTCAACCTGAGCCGTTTGATCATCGTAGCACCCCTTATTTTGGCCACGCTTTATCTGATACCCGGCGACAAGGCCCTGATCCGTTTTAAGGCTCTTACCATTTTCGAAGGCTTGCTCATCCTGACTTTCGCTATCCCTTATGTGCGGATGATGCGTATTCATTTCGATGCGAATATGGCACGAACGGCGCTTAAGATCGGATTGCCCACCACCCTGTCTTCCGTCATAGGGGTCGCCTACGGCTTTTCTGATAAGTTCATTATGGAAAAGTTCTATCCCCTGTCTGAGATGGCCACGTTGAACCTTTGTGTGACCATTTGCAGCGTCATTATGCTGACCTTCTCTTCGTTCCAGGGCGTGTGGGTACCCATGTTCTTCAAGGAAAAGGATCGATCTACCGCCTTCGCCAAGGTCGTCAAGGCAGCGAAAGTGGTCGCCTTGGTGTTCACCTTGCTGGGCGTCGCCGAGTGGGTCACCTTTTGGTTTTGCCTGAAAATTGGCATCATCAAGCATGACTATTGGAGCGTTCTTCCGGTGCTCCCCATCATGATAGTCGGCACCGTGTTCCAATGCCTCCAACATTTATTCGCCAATTTCATAGTCTATTTCGAACAGACCTACATCGGTATTCTGGTGGTGGTGGCGACAGCAGGAATCACTATTGGACTGAACATACTCCTTATCCCGCATATCAGCTTTTTCGGAGCGGCCCTCTCGGGGCTATCGGCCTCCTTTGCTTCGTTCGTAGCGTATTTTTGGTACGCTCGCATTCGCTGCCGGGCTCCTACGGGAGCCGCGACTTCAGCGGTTTCTTAAGGTGATGGTGTTCAAGCCTAGGGCGGCGAAGAACCTCCAGCCGTAATATTGATTACGGTATCGAGAATCTTTGTCGGTAAACCCCGATGTGGAGAAATAGGCGTCGATATCCGGATAAGGGATGCGCGCGCCACGTTTGCCCCCCAGACTGCGTAGATAGGTGCAGTAAATCCGCTCCAACGGTTCGGTACGCAGCTCCTCAGAGCGGCTGGATGCGAACCGGAGAAAGTCCGCGAAATAATCACTGCGTAGGCCAAGGCAACCGGTCAGTGCATAGTGCATCCGCAAATCCAAAGGCGGCTGGATGAGAAACCCCATCGCCGACAGCTGTAGTTCGGACACGCGTTGAAGGATGGCGGCGAAATTCCTGACGATATATCCACCGGTGATCTTGAAAACGAAATCCTTTTCCGGCTCGAAATCGGGGTGGTATTGGGCGTAGAGGAGAGACTCCAAATAACTTGGCCCTCGGTATTCCCCAACGGGATACGTTTTCAAGGTTGGGAGTTGAAGACTTTCCCCATGGGTTGCGCGAAGCTGCTCCCGGTCCTGGGGTAGCAGGGTAGAATCGAGCAGAATGATCTGGGTAATCGGTTCGAACTTGCGATAGAACTTCAGACTAGCCAGCAGCCTGTTCCGGCGTTCGGTAAGGACGGCTTCAGACTTGGGGATGATGGGGTTCCAAGCCGATGTCATGACGATTTTCATTCCATTGGAAAGTAGGTGCCTCGGCAAGGTTTGTCATGAAAACATCCGAAGGTTCCGCATAGCCAACCGTCCGGAAAAAAAGAGCGCTTCTTGCTTCTATGGCAATCAGGTCACCGGGATATCGACCTATACTAAACCAACGCCCATGCAATCACAAACCCCCTCCATTTTCGCCTATACCGATTTCCGCCTTTTCCTAAAAGATTTTTATGCCCATACCAGAGCCAAAAACCCTCGATTTTCACACCGCTATATCAGCTCCCGACTGGGATTTGCATCCAGCGGGTGGTTCGGTGATGTTCTAAAAGGAAGAGCAAATCTCGGGAGCGCAACTATTGTCAAACTCGCCGAACTCCTAGAGTTGAGGGAAAAAGAAGTCGACTACTTGGAAACCCTGGTGCTCTATAACCAGTCCAGTACGCTTGAGGAACGGAATCGCCATTTCCGCAAACTCGTTTCCTTCAAGGACCGACGGGTCGACCTCGTCGGGCGCGAGCAGTTGGAATTCTTTAGCAGTTGGTACAACACCGTTATCCGGGAATTGCTTTTCATCCATGATTTCTCGGGAGATGTGGACGCCTTAGCCAAAAAGCTGATGCCCCCTATCAAGCCATCTCAGGCTCGTGACGCCATGGCACTGCTGGAAAAGCTGGGTTTCGTGCGCAAAAACGCGCAGGGTAAATACAAGCCCAGGGAATCCACCTTGAAAAAGGATCCCAGCTTCAAATCCCTGTATGTGGCAAATTTTTTGCGTACCACCATGGAACTCGCCATGACCGCGCTTGAAGAGGTGGAGAAAGAGGAAAGACATATCTCCGCCATCACTTTTTCATTCTCCAAAAAAGGGTTTGAGAACGCAGTGAACGAAATCGAAGTCCTGCGGAAACGGCTGATGCTCCTCATGGAAGAAGATGCGGCACCGGAGCGCGTCTACCAATTCAACATTCAATTTTTTCCCGTGACCCGATGAGGCTCAAAGTGATCAAACAGAAATGGATAACCCTGCTTGCATCGGCAACCCTTTTGGGTTCCGGTTGCCTCTTCGAATCAGATAAGGAAACCAAGCGCGGCACCATCGTCGACAATGAACTCCGCGTGGGCTTTGTCTACTTGGCCGACGGCACACCCGCCAAGGGAGCACGAGTCCGCTTATTCCCTGTCGATCATTTGCCCGACTCTGGCGCGCCAGCCTTTTCTGACTTCGCCGATGAGCAGGGCAAATACCAAGTCGACTCCCTGGTCCGTGGCGAATACAATGTCCTGAGCGAATTGAAGGGCCAGTATTCCTTTACAGACTCTGTATTCATCTCGGAGCAAACCACAACCATTTCCAATGACACCTTAGGAGCACCCGGCTCGGTTGCGGGAATTGTTGGATTGCAGCCGAACCACGACCCTATTACGACCACCGTGCAAGTGATGGGAACCAATGCCTTTGCCAATGTGGAAGGGGATGGACATTTCCGGTTGAACAATCTTGCACGGGGAACTTATACCTTGCGCGTTTTGACCACCTTACTCGAGTACCCGCCCCTTTACAAAACGATCCGCGTCGAAGGTGGGAAAGTCGACTCTCTGAAGGACACGCTGTGGCTTCCATTCACGGGCATTCCAGTGGTGCGGGAGATCGCCGCCTCCTATGATACCCTGAATGGCATTATGCATTTGAGTTGGAAGCCGGTCGCTTATCGCAATTTTTCGGAATACCTGATTTATCGCGATCCCGCCAATGCCGTCAGTCTCTCTTACCTACCTATCGGAATTACAACCGATAGCAGCTACGCAGATACCTTGGTTCGATCCACTTTGAACTTTCCGTATTCCCAATCAGACCCATCAGGAATGCGGTATCGCTATCGGGTCCGTATCCGTAGCCGCTCCGATCAGATCGGTCTTGGTTATGAATTCGCGGAGGTCAGTGCACCGCCTCCCTCTGCCGCAGCGACCACCATCAATGCCAGCGTCACAAGTGTAAGATGGGATGCCGAGAAGTCGGTGGATTCCACCGAAGTGGTCGCCCAGTTGGAAAGCACTGGAAGGGGTCTTGCCGAGGTTACGTGGGCCTTGGGACGTCCGGATTCCATCATTGCCACGACCACTTTGGGAGGCCAGCGACAAGCGACCGCGCTGTTGAAATTCGGTTGGCCCAAAGAGGGCATCTATGGAGTCTACATCAAGGTGAAAGACGTGGGCGGCACGGTTTGGAATAAGACTGTATGGGTGATGAGTAATAGAGGACCAGAAATTAGCTTGAATTGGCCAGATAGTATCTGGGCCAATTCTCTTGTGTCCTGGAGACCGAAAATTTCCGATGCAGATGGAGATAAACTTAGGATAACCGCATCAGGCCTTCCGAAATGGATGACTTTGGACACCCTGACAGGAGTAATGACTGGAACTCCAACCAATAGCGATAAAGGACTTGTTTCAAGGATTTCGATCACGGTCAACGATGGTCGTCGTAGCGCAAATTTAGGGCCTGTAGATATCTTTATAAAACCCAATGGCTGGTCATTGAAATCAAAAATGCCTTTTGGAGGATCTATGTATCGCAGCCTATTTGCCATAAATATGGGAGACAGCATTCTTTTAATGCAACATTCCAATCCAGATTACACTCAACACGCTTATTATTTCCCCTCTACTAATAAATGGTCAAATACTACTTATTATGAACTTCCAGTTATGTCCTACTTGTCCTATTGCCAAAGGGGAAATGGCTTAATTTATGCCTTTGGGAATACTCCACGCGAAAGAAAAACTCAGGCCTTTATCTTTGACCCCATTTCTCCAAAATGGCGTCTGGGTGCTTCGACTGAAATCCAACAATACAACCTATCCGGATCTTATACTGGTGATAAATTCCTAATGGTCGGACAGGATTTTGAGCAGAATAAGAGAACACTATTTGAGTACAGGCCCACCGAGGAAACGTGGACCATCAAACAAGACTCCGATGCGATTTCAGTTCCTACTTGTTTTTGGTCAAACGGAAAATTGTATACGGTATTTGGAGTAGACGGATATCGCGATCTACCTATGTTTATTGATATTTATGACACTACCAGTAAGGTGTGGATTAAAAATAAGAAGTGGCCAGAACCTGCTAGCAAACGACTGTTTTCATTGGTGCAACTGAATGATTTAGTCTATACCATCGGCGGCTATAATGAGTGGTATGAGAATGGTGTCCTTAAAACTGGAAAAACGAGGGTCGATGCCTTTAACTTGGAGCTGGGAACTTCTAAAAGGGTGAGTGACCGCCTCCTTCCAATTACCCATTCCGCATGCGTTGAAAGTAAGAGTAAGATTTATTGCTTTGGGGGCAAGATTACTACCGGGAACGGATTCATGGATTGGCAGGACGGAGATCAATACGATGTTGAGGAATACGACCCCGCATTGGAAAACTAAGCCCGCGAGGCTCCGCCCCCCCGGAGCCTTTCTATCAAGACGCGTAATAGGAATAACGGATTTCCCATCACATAACGACCAAAGACGCGCTTGGGCGATTCCGTGAACAACCGGCCCAGCCATTCCAAGCCATGGTCGGTCATCCAACGTGGGCCTCGGTAGGCCATGCCGGTGTAGAAATCCAAGCAAGCCCCCAGGGGCAGTATGACCTTGGCCGGTAACCGGTCGAGATTGTCTTCGATCCAATGTTCCTGAATGGGCATTCCGAATCCCACGTACAGCACGTCGGGCCGGAACCGCTCCAACGCTTCCAAGACTTGCTCATTCTCCGGGCCAGTTTTTTTGAAGTAGCCGTGATGCTGGGCCACCTTGAGGGAAGGGTGGCGCTGCACCAACAGTTCGGCCGCGCGCGCGGCCACTCCAGGTGCGCCTGCTAGCAGGTACAAGCTGCGGGATTCTGCAGCCAGTTGAGATGCCAGGCCATCCAGGAAGTCAGGACAGGTCATCCGGTGCTTCTTGCCCATACGGTAACCCAGCATGTTGGCGCCGATCACGACACCTATCCCGTCGCAGAAGAGCATATCGCAACGGTTGAGGAAATTTTTCAACCATGGATCTCGGTATGCCAGATTGAGCGAGCGGACATTCACATAATCGATGATGACACGCTCGCTTTTGCCAGCTGATTTCAAAATAAAGTCAATGAGATCACATACAGTTAAAATTCGGAAGCGAATCCCGAAAATGGAAACTTTTTGCTGCGCTTGCTCGGCCACTCCCGGGGTCATCGCTCCGCCTGGATGGCTTCATACATCCTAAGCGTGGTTTTGGCGATTTCCTCCCAACCATGCTCTTCCATTTCGATGCGGCGGGCTTCGGCACCCATGGCGGGCAGGGAGTCGCGCTTCCGGTAGGCTTCCAGCAGGACAGCCGCCAATTGATCGAGATCCTCGGGATCTTCGACAAAAAATCCCGTCTTGCCTTCCTCCACCGTTTCTTGCAATCCGCCCACCCGCGACGCCAACACGGGACGCGCAAAGGCGAAGGCGAGATGCACCACTCCGCTCTGATAGATTTTCCGATAAGGAAGCGCCACGATATCGCAGGCGACAAAAAAGACAGGAACCTCTTCGTTAGGGATGAAGCGATCGTGAAAGGCGCAAAGGTCGCTTACTCCTTCAGACGCTGCGAGCCCTTCATAATCGGTTGTGTCAAGCATCCGCCTCTCTCCAGCGATGAGCAGACGCATCCCGGGTGCACTCTGACGCGCCTTCGCCAGCGCTCGTAGCAGCAAATCCAGGCCCTTGGAGGGCCGGCGGTCTCCGAAAAAGAGAACGGTAAATGCATCGGGATCGAGGCTCAAGCGCTTCCTGGCTTCCGACTTTACAGGAACCTCCACCCCATCCAGGTGGAAAGCTTGGTTGCCATGTTCGATACGTTGGATCTTCTGCGAAGGAATGGAATAGAGAGATTGCAATTCTTCGCCGCTGCCTTTGGTATGCACGATAAGGCGGCTAACCGCGCGATAAACAGCTCGATCGACAAAGCGATTCAAGCGTACACGCATCCGCTGACGGCTCATCATGCCGCTGCGGTCTACATCATGAACCGTATAGACGACCGGATACCCTACCCACCGAAGAAAGAGGAGGACGAGGAGATCGAGCGGGGGCACTAGAGCATTCTGGAAATGGATCGCATCCGGCTTTTCCGATCTCAGAATTCCCGGGAGCGCCTTCCAACTTTGCATATAGTCCAAGGCCCGGCGGATACGGGAGGTTTTACGATCGCAACCGCCCAACACTGCATGGTACCCGTAAGCAGGTTTCATGACCGCAGGATCATAAAGTCGACTCGTAACAAGGGAGACTTGGACCCCAGCACTCGCCAGACCTTTGCACAATTGCGCAGTGTAAATGCAGATACCGCTGTAACCAATCGGCTCGATCATGAGGATTTTCATGGGAGTACCGCCCGAAGTTCTAGGTGATCCTCTTTAACCGAAGCGGGAACAATCCGCGTATAGAATTCCGAGGTCAGAAGTCCTGCCAGCAAAAAACCCATCCCCCCGGAAATAAAGCCATATCCGCTTTCATTGATAGCGCTCAAGACTGTAACCCCCATTGTAAAAACCGCCGTTGCCCGGTAATAAATCGAAATCGGGCGAAAGGATCCTTGATCCCAGTCGGCCATGGCTAGGAGCCGTGAGGCAAGGCTGAAATTGAAGGCGAGAAATAGTCCCAGCCCGGGCAGGCCGATTTGTGCAACCAAGGATCCGATAAAGGTATCGCCTACGGCCATATCGGATGCCTCTTCTCCCAATGCGCTGAGGAGAGACGCGACGAGGTTAGAAGCACTGCCGATGCCGCTTCCCAGAGGCTTTTCCTTGACAATTTCCATCGCATTCGCAAGACCTTTGTAATGCGTTCCCAAATAGTTCACCAAGGTCTCCGTCGGCACCGGTAGTAATGGAATAGCCACTAGAGCCACAACCGCCAGGATGGAGAACCATCCGAAGGGAATAATGCGGCGCTTGTGCAGATAAAACTCGGTCACTCCCGCGAAAAAGGTCAGGATGGCGCTCCGGCCCATGCATACCGCCGCGCCCATGCAAAGCACCAGCCATTTCAAGCGCGAAGTCGGTTTCACAAAGGTGAAGACAAACATCCCGAATACGATGAAGTACGTAGACATAATGGGATCCGCGATCAGGGACGCTGCGCGCCGCAAGAAAAAATCCCCGAAACTGGCATACATGTTTCCATATAGAGATCCGTCATCCCCTTCGAATCCCACCTTCATCATGTAAAATTCGGGCTGCCCTATTGCGATCCAGAATGAGTCCGGCGCGAAAAAAAATTCCGCGATGCCCACCACCGCTACTGCCATCGCCACACCTAGGTAAAGGCGACCGAACCGGAGGGATATGCCTTCCTCGCCCCTCCGAAAAACCCACCTCCCCAAGAGGTAGATGCAAGGAAGAATCGCCAAGGCGCGGAATCCCGCCAATCGAAAACCCAAGGGAATCTCGCCGCTCAGGAATGCGAAATGGAAAATGCAGTAAAGCAGGTAAACACCACATAGCATGTCGGTCTTGTCGATGGAAATACGACCTGAGAGAACTCTGCGAATGAATTCAATCGTCAAGGCTAACGCCAACACCACTTCCTTGACATACAACAGGAGCATGCCCTCGCGAATTCCCACCGCCCCGCTCTTAAGCAACACCATGGTCGCCAGGTTTTGAAAGGTGATAATCATGGCGAATAACGCCAGAAACTTCCAGCGGAAGCCGCCGGTAAGCAGCACCACGGCGGCAACAGGCAAGGAAAGCAAGATTGCTAAGGCCAACATCTCAGACAGCTACCTGTAAATTTTCCTGCCTACGGATTTCCATGATCCGTCACTTTCAAGCCCTTTTGTAGTTCCCAAATTTTGTAGTAGAGCGAGAAGTTGTTGTAGAGGCGAAGGAACGAACTCATCAGGCCCACAGGACCGTTTTTATAGGCGCCAAGGAGAACATACACTTTGAAGAAGTAATAGAATGGCCGCAGCCACGTATACCACTTGAATGTAAAGGCGTCTTTAAGGATACCAGCCTCAACCGAGGTATACCGGTTGATTTTGGTTAGAGCGTCCTCAAGATTCTTGTAGGTATAGTGAATGAGGCCGCCCTGGAAATGACCAATGCGCGTCGCAGGTACATAGGCATGCATCTCTTTAGTAAAGCGTTGATCGCGGCGGATGAAACGCAGCTTGGGATCGGGATAATAGTCTCCATGACTCATCCATCGGCCCCCGATGAAGTGCTTGTAGGGAATGAGATAGCCTTCCATATCCGGAGCGGGGCCTGATCGGAAAGCCAGCAATTCCGCACGCAACTCCGGCGTGACTCTTTCGTCGGCGTCGAGCACAAGGATCCATTCCCCTTGGACCATTTCTATTCCGAAGTTGCGCTGGGACGCTTCGCCGCGATACGGCTTAACAATTGCCTTTACATTCGGATACGTAGCGCATATTTCCACGGTCCTGTCCGTGCTTTCCGAGTCGACAACAATCACATCGTCCGCCCAGTCCAGCAGGTCGAGGCAGGGGCCGATATTGTGCTCTTCGTTTTTGGTTATGATCACAACAGAAATTTTCATCGCATCACTCCGACTTGCGCCCCTATCGGGACGACAGGCTCTGATATAGCTCCCAAGTCATCCTGGCCGTCCGTGCCCAAGTGAACTCCTTCGCCCGCGACAGGCCGTCCATGACGAGCTTCTGCCGCAGCTCTGGTTCCGTCGCAATCCGTAACAAAGCCTCCGCCAAGGCCGTCGGATCCAGCGGATCTACCGTGAGTCCAGCCGTCCCGACCACTTCCGGCAACGAAGAAGTATTACTCGTCACCACCGGGCAACCCGAGGCCATCGCCTCCAACGGGGGGAACCCAAACCCCTCGTAAACGCTGGGGTATGCGAATACCTCGGCGAGGCTATAGAGTAGAACAGCATCCGCTTGCGAAACGTATCCCGGCACCAAGGCCAAGCCTGCACTCACGAGCTTTTCCAGCCGCGGCATCAGTGCCTCCATACCGTGGCCTTGTTTTCCCGCCAGCACAAGCTGGAATTCCCCTTTGTATTTTGCGTTGAGCGTGTCGAATGCATCGAGGAGCACGCCGAGATTCTTCCTCGGTTCAAGGGTTCCGATATAAAGAATGACCTTCCCTTTCAATCCAAAGCGCTTTCTGCCGGCCTCGAGCGCTTGTGCATCCAAAATGGGATGAAAGGTTTCTAGGTCAATCCCCAACGGTGTTGCGGTGACCTTGGAAGGGCTTATGCCGTAGCAATCCACGATATCCCGCTTGGTATTCTCGGAAATGGCGATAACGGCGTCGCAACTGCGGACCGAATAGCCCGTCGAGCGGTCGAAATGCCGCGCGTGGGCGGGTGTGAATCTCTCAGGGTACTTGAGGAATGCGACATCATAAACGGTGATGACTCGCTTGGATCGCCTGCTAGGCGGAGCGAAGTTAAACAGCCCGTGCACGATATCGAAGTCACCGAACCAACGCTCCGTGCTCGGAATGCCCAGAGCCATCCAGGCCTTTTGCATCAGCATCCAAGGCAGCTTGCGCCGTACTTGAATCTTATTGCGCGGATGCTCAGGCACACGGATATCCTGGCCTCGCAAGTAGTAGCTGAAGAAAGTGAAATCGGAGGTAGCATCAATCTCCCGCAGGCCCTTGATCAGGTTCCAGGAGTAATTCCCGATTCCCGTAAAGGGGGGCCGCAAGGCATGGGAGTCGAATCCGATTTTCATTTTTCGCCCGGCGACCGAACTCTTAGCATGGAAATCAATTTCAAAACAACCATCGCAAATATCATGGATGCAAGACCGGCAGCGAGGGCGATTTTTCGCCGTATGGGCGCGAACTTTTCGATGGCCGGGGCGGCTTCATCCAGCACATTGAGCACCGGATTCATGGACAATTCGTTAAACTTCACGGTTTCGCGCTGACGAAGCAATTCCTTATATAGGGTCGACTGCACCTCAAGTTCGCGTCGCAGCCTCATTTCACCGATCGCCAAGTTTGGGGATTGTTCGTACGAACGATTCCGGGTGAGGAATTCGGCGAGCCGATTCTCACAGATACGCAGGGAATCTCCCACGGATTCAAGGCGCGTTTCGGTCATTTTCTTCTGCAAGCTGGCTGCGGTCTGATATTGAAAATTGAAGAAGTGATCCATTTTCCGTAAAAGCGCATTGGCGAAAGCGGCAGCCACCTTAGGATCTCGATAAATCACCGTGAGGGTGGTCACGCCGGAAGTCCTATCTACAGAAACATCCAAAACCTTTTTTTGGACAATTCCAATAATTTTTTCCTTGGGGAATTTGTTCGGACGGAATTGTTCGATGAAGATGTCTTGATAGGTCTTGCCTTCATATCGCTCCAAAAGCGCAGGCTCAAGGATTTTACGGCTCTTGAAAATGACCGGATAGACGCGGGAACTGGCGTCGCCACCACCACCGATATTGCCCGCAAGCCCCCCAAGAGCGGAAAGAGCCCCGGACAGGCGGGATTCCTGGGCCTGCTGAGGCAAGATGGTCGCGGACACCTTATAACTATCGGGGAGCAGAAGGGAATAACCGTAGCCGCCCAAGCCGCCAAGGATAAATGCCACGGCGATTAGGATTTTGTTTCTCCAGAGAAAGGCTCCGAAGTCGCGCGGGTTGAACATCCATTCGGTTTCGGCCGGCATCTTGGATTGGGTCATGAATGGGTCTCCGTGGCTCGTCCGCGTGAGGATAGGGAGCGAAGTGCACCCTTCAATAAGCGACTCACCAACCTTCGCCAAATGAAAAGTGTGTCACCGAGGGTGGTCTGGGGATCCCTAAAACTCGCCCATGCAATCCTGAGATAGAAAGGAATCAGCGCGACGACCGAACCCAAGAGTATGGATTGATCGGCCAAACGCAGATGATCCATAGCGAGGCTTCGGTCTAGGGAAAAACCTAGGCGTTTTGCCACATGATTACGGACCACATCCGCAGCGGCCTCCAGATGTTCGAGGACTCGCGCTTTGGAAATACTCTTAACATGCACGCGATACCGAAGGAGAGGCAACGGTAGGTTCTGTAACCGCAAGCCCTTGTCGATGGCTGTGTGCCAAAGCGCGAAATCTTCGCCAGTTACTATTGAATATTCTCCCACCTTCTCGAAGAAGGTTTTTCTAGCCATGATGGTGGGATGGGCAATGGAGCAATTAAGAAACATAAGCCACTTCAGCTTACCCCAAGTGTCCGGATTTCGATGTTGTTCCGCCAGATCATTACCCGCAGAATCCATGCGAATAATATCCGCTCCTACCACATCGATATCTTTGTGGGAGACCAAAAAGTCGTGTTGCCTTTCGAGTCGGGAAGGATCTGCAATGTCATCCGCATCCATTCTGGCAATGAATTCACCGCGGCAAAACCTGAGCCCAACATTGAGAGTCCGCGCCACCCCCAGGTTCTGCTCATTCTTGATTAATCGGATCCGGGGATCGGAATTCCGCGAGACCAATTCTGCAGATCCATCTTTTGAACAATCGTCGATGATTACCAATTCAAAATCTGCGAAAGATTGCTTCAGCAGACTCTCCATCGCCTCGGTCAAATATTCCTTCGCGTTATACACGGGCATGAGCACGGAAATTTTGGGGGACCCCATCATGAAAGCCGTTTCCATTCACGAGGGATCAGGTCGGGTGACTCCCGCTCTGCCTGCTTGAACCATTCACTGGGAGCCACCACGATTTTTCCCGGGTTCGGATTCAGCCATGCGGCCCACCATGAAAAGGAACTATTGGCAATGATGTTGTGCCGGCAACGCGACATGAGGTACATATCTTGGGCCGGATCCGCAGACACGGCCATCACCTCAGCCTTGCCCCCAAGCTTGGGAACCAAGTTTTCGCGCACCCAGTTGGGATCGTCGCTGAATAGGAAGAACCGGGCGTTCGGAAAGGAAGACGCCACCAATTCCGCGGAACGGAAGTAGTAGCCAGGCGAACATACACTGAAGATCGAGTGATTGGCGGGATTGGCCACATAGTCTCCGCGGCGCACGTGAATGCTAATGGATTCGCAATCTCGAATCTTTTCTTCCCACTTGCGAGAAGCCTCTGGGAGCCCTTCTCTTAATACCAATTCAGAGCGAATGAGATCGCCAAAATCATGGAAATACTTTTCGGATTGCCAATAGCCGTCCAGGTAAGCTGGGTCTTTTAAGGATAAAATCGAAGCGTCATAGGAATGGGTCTTTTCCTGAATGAAGGCGACACCTTTCGTCGGCTCTCTCCGCATCAACTTGGCAAGGAAGTGTTCGCCCAAGCCGTACTTTAGCCTGGAAATTTCAAGGCGCCCTGCGACAGGAAGAGAGGCTCGAAAAGATCGCAAGCCCGGTTTCCGTAATTCATCATGCCCGTACGAGGTAAAATCCAGTTTGAAAGGTTGTCCCGTCCGCTGGGACAGGCTGCGGGCCAAAGCGTACTGGAAAAGCTGGTTCCCCAGACCGCCTTGAATTCTTACAATAACCATTGCTCCTCAGCCAATTTATCGGAGCCAGTAAAAACAGGGCCCACCCACTTATGGTTGACCTGAAAAGTTCAAAAAATACCGAATTTCGTCAATTTAAGGGGGGGAGATTGAAAATTCCCAGATTTGTTGAGGGTCTTTTTCAATTCCATTTGGCCGGCCAAACTCAACAAAAATCGACCCCTTCCAGTACCTGGCCCCCACGATTTCGACATAACCCGGAATGAGATACGTTTGGATCGAACTCACCTGTCTCCATTTTTTTGAATTTTGATTGTATCCGTAAACATTTAGTTTAGGCCAAAATCCTCCTATATGCTCTATCAAATAGAAAGAGTCGCCTTCGGGCGAATTATCTCTACTCATTGTGTAGTAGCGAGAACCTTCTATGAAATCAAAGGGGAAGTTTTCTTCTGAACGCCCCCACGCCTCACTCACAGGATCCAATCGGGCTAGTTGACCTTCCCACCTGGCAATGAACAGAAACAGGTCAGTTTTGGTTGGAATTAAAATGCGATTGTCCACTCTTTTAAAATCCTGAGGAACGACAATTGCCCTGAATGCACTATCACCCGCGCCTTGAGTAAAAATATAATCCGGATAATTTTGTGACTGTGCGTAGATAAACGCCTCATTCGCAACCGCCCCGTTTGTCAGCGAAAAAGGCGGCGGCGGCTGAATGCTCCAAGATGAATTCAATGGATCAAATACACGAATGCTTTGTACCGAACCCTGTTTATTTGTATTTGCGAAGACATGAAGTTTATTGCCAACCTGATAAACCTCGCCCCACCTGGCATTGAAGTCAAGCAAGGTGGGCCCCACCACTTCCGTTTTACCGGTATTTTCCACATACCGGCTAAGTTGATTGTTCGCTTCGCCCGAAAAACCCCAAAAATAAGGCGTATTGTTTAGAACCCATCCGCCAACATAGGGTATCCCCTGGGCTTTGTCCTTGGTTACCAACACCAAGGAATCGCTGTCCGGGCGATATTCGTATATAACATTAATGCCTTCAGCGGTGACTCCGTACGCCAAAAGCTTTTCACCTACTGGCAAAATCCGAAGCGATTTCAATGGTTCCGCGCCCTTTGGACTAAAAATTCTAGACGTGCCGATATTCAAGGTCACACTAGCCGTCGAAACATTTCCATCATCATCGGTCACCCGATTATGAATTATAAATTCATTGGATGGCTTATCCGGAGCCTTGAACATAACGGTATCGCTTGACACTTCAACCCACCGTCCGGTGTTTCCGATATCCCACTCTCTTTTGATCACTTTTCCAATCGGCTCAAAGATGCGACTCACTAGAGAAAACCTTTTCCCCACCATTACCCAATTCGGTGCGGTGATGCTCACTACAGGCTCCGCTTTTTCGACACCCAACCAAAAAAGCTGCGACCAGATCCTATTCTTTTCATCAGTGACCGCCGCCTTGATTGAGATGGTTTCTGGTTCTTTTCCGCACACAAATGAAAGAGTGTCCTTACCTGCCTTGCTGTTTATTTCAACCGCTCTCATGGCGACCGTCTCGGATCCCTGACTCCATTGCACCCGTTTATTGAGTTTGAGAGGGTTGTTCCAAGACACCTCAAGATGCAAGGTATCGTTAATACTCGTTTTATTATTGTCTTTGCATTCCAGACACCGAATGCGCAATTGGGTCTCTTGGAGATAGGGTGGGACTGCCGTAATCACCGTTGAATAAAAGGGCTCGCTACGACTACCATTCTTGTCTTGAGAGACAACCCAATATTCCCAGGATCGTCCCACTGAATCGACTCCGCCAAAATAATTACCCAGTATTTCCCCGCTTCCACTGGTTAACGTAGTAGCATCACGGTAAATCGTATCCATGATTCGATTCGTATTGAGGGTTTGAAATGGAATAGCGGCACTACCGGCAGGTGCGCGATAAATAGCATAGCCGGACAAATTGCGATAATTCGTTTTATTCCATCGAATAGTGACTATCCCCTTTACAGTATCATATTCGGAATAGATTCCTTGAACAATCGGCAATCCCGTGAAAACCGGGCGTAATGTATCGGCTAGTTCATTAGAATCGCCGGACTGAATTTGTATCTCTTGAAAAAGAGGGGTGTATTCGGGTTGTGTGGTGATGACGCGCAACAAATATTTTCCTTCGGCCATATTGACCAATTGAAATCTGCCATCCTCATCAACGTTCGAATAATTATTAGTGCCCAAAACTTGTACGGTAGCGCTACGGGGATCGTGATTGGGCTGCAATCTTACGATACCAGCCAATTGGCCCGGTGCACGTAAGGTATCTGATCCCAAGGCCGTCGGATCAGGGGCTAGGAATACTGAATCTTTATATACAACCAAGCCATCCTTGCTGGCGAGTACATTGTATAACCCCTTATCTGCGCCTCCGACGCGGTATCGTCCTTCAGAATCGGTACGCACCTTGGCCACAACTTCCTGCTGATTCGACTTTTTTCCTAGTGCCGGGTTAGGAATGTGGCCCACGGAATACACAAGAACTTCGGCATTCGCCGCAGGTTCTCCGTTTTGAAAATAAAGACGTCCAACCCCAAGTTCGTTTTCAACGACTTGGCCGCCAGCTTGGTCTTTTTTGTTTTCGGTAAGGCATGAAACCATAATGGTTGCAGCGAAAACAAGGGCCACGGGTAGAAATCTTGCTGAGAACACGGTATTCCTCAATTCGACAGGGGAAAAAATTGAATGTTTAATTGAAATACTTTTTCGGGTGCAGGATCATTCGCTGCACGCTCCAGAATTTTCTTTCGCAAAGTCTTGAGATCCAACACCACCTCTTCGAAGGATTCTTTTCCCAGAGCCAGGGTCATGGTCGAAACATCTCTCTCCCCTTTGGGGAATCGCTCCAAAGATTCCATGGCGAGCACCATAAGATCCCGTAGATATTTGCGCAAATGAGGGGAAGGGCTTGATTTGTCCTTCCTAAGAAGCACATTGACCGGCTTGAATTTACCCTGCGCGTCTTTGCGGATGAGTTTTAATGCTTTCAATATTTCCAGGGAGCGTGCCACTTCCTCGCTATCAAGGCTTGGCGATAATTTGAGCGCTAATTTATCGGAAGATTGCTCCACTTTGGGGCAGGCTAATAATTCGCGAATCGCAGCATGCCACCATTCGCTATAAAAATCCATGCGATCTGCGCCTATGACTTCAGCGCTAATCTCTTTGTAGGCTATCAATTTATCAAGATGAAACTTGCGCTCTTCCAGAGAAGACGATTGGTTATATCGCACCAAGGATTCAAAGAAATCCGATTCTCGTTGTCCTAATCCTAAGGCTTTGGCTATTCTTGGGATATATCGGTCGGTCAGGGTGATGCGGGCTGAAATGATGTCTGCAAGCCACCCCGAAGAACTTGCTCCTATCTTTTTTAGGAAGAACCGATGTGAAAACTTGGAATCAGAGCGCTTAAAACCAGCAAGAACATCTTTCAAATAAATGCGATAATCTTCATAGTGAAATATTTCGACAGGTGTTTCGGAGGTCGTCATTTTATCATAATAGCTTGCGGTAATCTGGTTATCCGCTCGGAAAGGATGTCTTTTGCTCTAGCTTTTAGAGCGGCCTCTCTGAGTTGAGTTATTCATTTCACCAGGCCCCCTTGAAACCGACCTGCCACCGTGCTTCACCTGCACTATAGGAGGCACCCAAATCCACCATAACGCGATCCCATCCGAGAAAACGTAAACCACCCTCAAAGTGGTTTTGAGTTATCGAACCGTTTCCCATAAACTCTTTCTCTAAGCCGTCGAGGCTATCCGTATGTATCACCCCAAGTGTGGCTTGCCTTCCTTTGCCTTTTTGGGAAAAAGAGTATTGGCCCGAGACTTCCAACCAAGCCAAGGGCCTCCAAGCAATTTGTGTGTTGAGAGTTCGAGAATCAGGCCCAAGCGGGCTCGCGCTGGGGACATTGAAATGCTTGAAACTGGTTTGGGGCGAGCGTCCGATATAAGTCCATGGCTCGACATGAGTATACTCCACTACCCAATCGGCATCGCAGACTTTCCACGGAGAAACAACTTGGAAACCGGCCATAAAGGCCCAGCGGTTTTCCCAGAAGTCATCAAAAAAACTGGTTGGCGAAAGCAAGTCATCAATAAAAAGCTGACTCCATAGGCTGAAGCCTCGAAAAGCATTCCATTGCGCGTCAAAGGCCATTGCGCTGTTGTCCAAACCCCCATTGTTTTGTTCTTCGAAGGCGAGAGGTATCAAGGGTAAGACATAACGCCAATCAGGATCACGATCTTGGTATATCACTATTCCTGTAAATCCAAAATTGAACTGTTTGGAAATATGAAAGTCGAAGCGGTGCAGATTGGCATACTTACGAATGACATGCTCGCTGTCTACCATGCGTAATAAGTAATCGTCCACGGTTAACCATTCCGCAAACGGGATTCGGGCCTCGACGAAATAATAGGGAGCCGTTTGGCGAGCCGCGATCAAGGATGTGAAGTGGCCTGGGCCAACGTGCAGGCGCTCATAGCCCGCCTTGATTAGGATGTCGGACGGCAAATCAAGAAGGGCATAATAAGTGTATCGATTGTAGGTTCTATCCGCGAGCAATGAGTCCCCCGCCCCTTTTTCGACCGAATAGGTTTCTCCATAGTCGGGGTCGAATTGGTGGCTAAACTGCTTGCTGTTGGTCTCTTCTCGATAAACAAGACCCTGGGTATGAAAGGTAAGGGCATGGGCAACACGACCATAGGCTTCTAACCCAAAGGCTCCTAAGGTTGTCGTTCCAGAAGCATCTAAACTTGAGCCAATAAGCGCTTCCATGCGTGGAATCACCCAAACACCATTGCCCTTGGTCTGGTTTTCCCAGGCAAGGGCATGGGGTCGGCCATCAGGCAAGGCAAAGCGAGACAATTGACGATCGAATTCAGTGAAGCCCGAATCCGTTTCAAAAGAAACCGATTTGGATCGTCGTGGCCAACCTGAAATTAAAGGCGTTTCACCATTGCGCGTTTGACTTCGAATTATGGATCGGTTGAAAACATTGTCTGCGGCGAAATCTAGAAGAGCGTCGCGACCCAATACCGAGCCAATAATTATTAGAACAATGCTGGGCACCGCCCAAAACGGCAGAATAAACCCAGCCCGAGATGCCTCGCGTTCAATCACAAACCCTTGCCTAACCCCTCCAAATCAGCCTTCATCATCACTTCAATCAATTTTTCAAAAGTGATCTTAGGTTTCCATCCCAGCTTGGTTTTGGCCTTGGTTGGATCGCCGAGAAGCAATTCGACTTCCGCCGGGCGATAAAATTTCGGGTCGACCTCGACAATAACCTTGCCTGACTTTTTGTCTCGGCCGATTTCGGTGTCGCCTTCGCCTTCCCATGCAATATCATAGCCCGCAAACGGCGCCGCTTTTTCGATGAATTCGCGTACCGTATGGGTTTCACCCGTAGCGGCCACATAATCGTCGGGTTCAGGCTGTTGAAGCATCAGCCACATCATCTCGACATAGTCTTGGGCATGGCCCCAATCGCGCTTCGCATCCATATTGCCGATACGCAACGAGGACTGCAAACCCGCCTTGATGCGTGCCAAGGACAAAGTGACTTTTCGTGTCACGAAATTTTCGCCGCGACGCGGAGATTCATGGTTGAACAGAATACCGTTGCTCGCATGCATGTTGTATGATTCACGGTAATTCTTCACGATCCAAAAACCATATAGCTTCGCCACGCCATAGGGCGACCTGGGATAAAAAGGCGTCGTCTCGCTTTGCGGAGTTTCAACGACCTTGCCATAAAGTTCGGAGGTGGACGCCTGGTAAAAGCGTGAATTCAATTTATTGCTGCGTATGGCTTCCAGCAAACGCAAAACTCCGGTTCCATCCACATCCGCCGTAAATTCGGGCGAATCAAATGAAACCTTGACATGGCTTTGAGCGGCAAGATTGTAAACCTCATCGGGACGAACTTCGGCTACAATGCGGTTAAGGCTACTGCTGTCGCCCATGTCGCCATAATGCAAGTCGTAAACCTGGTTGTTTTTCTTGGCAGCCTCGCGTACATCCTCAATGCGGGTGCGGTTGAACAAGCTCGTCCGACGAATGATGCCATGGATGTCATAGCCTTTTTCCAGCAACAGCTCCGCGAGATAAGATCCGTCCTGTCCCGTGATTCCGGTAATAAGGGCGACTTTCTTGGACATGACAGCAACCTTTCGATTAAAACCTTGGCGATTTTCCCAAACAAGGAAACCGAGCCCCAAGAAAGTAGAAAAACCTCGGTTTACGCCCCCACTACTACCACCTAGCTACCTTTCCCCCATGCAAATTCGCGTCGGACTCTTAGGTGTGGGCACAGTAGGCCAGGGTGTTTTGGAATTGCTCCGCAGCCAACGGCCCTTTTTCATCGGCAAATTGGGCTTTGATTTTCGGGTGACCGTGCTTTGCGCTCGCAGCGATAAATCCCTGCAAGCCGCGCTCGCCTTGCTTGGCCCCGCTGCAGCCGGGTCGACGGCGCCTTTCCTAACTAACGACGCTTTGGCATTGGCCAATCATCCCGATATCGACATCCTCGTCGAAGTCGCCGGCGGAGAGGATGCGCCCCGGGAAGCCGTGTCGGCAGCCCTGGCAGCGGGCAAGCATGTCATCACCGCAAACAAGGCCTTACTGGCCAAGCACGGCACCAGCCTATTTCCCATGGCGGCCAAGCATAAGCGGTTTCTGGCTTTCGAGGCCGCTGTGGGCGGCGGCATACCCATTATCAAAACCCTGGAAGAAAGCCTGATCGGCAATGACATACGGGGATTGGCCTGCATCATTAACGGCACTTGCAATTATATCCTGACGCAAATGTCGCAGCGCGGCGAAAGCTTTGGCGCCGCCTTGAGCGAAGCCCAGCGCCTGGGTTATGCCGAAGCCGATCCCACTTTCGACATCGACGGATGGGATGCCTTACACAAGGTGTCTTTGCTGGCGTCCTTGGCCTATGGTTGCCATGTGGACTTTCGCTCTTTGCATGTCGAAGGCATTCGCGGCGTTTCGGCTCTCGACATTGCCATGGCGGACGAACTGGGCTTCGTGGTGAAACTCTTGGGCGTGGTGTCGCAAGATGCCGATGGTCGCATTTTCGCCGCCGTGTATCCGGCCTTGGTGGAAAAGGCGCATCAATTGGCAGCTGTGAATGGCGTATTGAATGCCGTCTATCTCAAAACTTCGGCCGTCGGCCCGCTTTTGGTGACCGGAGCAGGAGCAGGAAAACTGCCCACGGCCAGCTCGGTGCTTTCGGATCTAGTGACCGTGGCCAGGCAAATGGCAACCGGACATGCCGAGCCACCTGACTTGTCTTGGTTTGCTGCCGACAATGTCGCCCCGCTCAAACCCATCGACGAACTCGAAACCGAATATTTCTTGCGCTTGACAACGCTAGACCGACCCGGGGTGCTCGCCAAGGTCACTGGCATTTTAGGCGAGGCTGGCATCAGCATACGCGCGTTATTTCAAAAGCCCGAACATGACCCTGAAAATGTCCCGGTTTTCATCACCACGCATACCGTCAAGCATGCTCAAGTGCGCCAGGCTCTGGCTCGCATTGACGCCCTTGACGTCATTACCGCCAAAACCCAGGTGCTGCGGTTTTGGCGATAGACTTTCGTCGTTAAGGCGAAACCGGCTTCAAGTATTCTATGCCCAGGCTGTCCCACCCGCGATGTGCATCGAGGTCGCGGCGGGTGCCGATGACGAGCACATTATAAATACCGTCACGATCGGCGTGCACTTCCACTTCGGATAATTCAGAATTCACTTCGCCGTAAGCTTGTCCGAACTGGCCGACGGGGGAAAGCCATACCTGCGGGTATTCATTGAGGTGCCGGAAATAATCGGGGAGCTGGACAACTCCGAATCCATTGCGGATTTGCACCTGGTAGCGATAGAGATTGTCGCCACGTGTTGGCGATTCCACGAGCGAATGGCGAAGATGCAACCCTTTGGCGGCCTTTTCAGGGTCGGGGTGAGGGATGTCGAAGGTACTTGTTGACTTTGATAAGTGATTTACGGTAAGGGTTCCAGGAACGGTAATCGAGCCGTCACGTTTGATTTCAAAAAGCAACTGTGCCTGTGACTTTGGTTCGTCCTTAAAGACCCGAAAAATCGGCCCTGAACCACCTGACTTAGTGATGTCGAGCGTTGAGGAATCACCTCGTGCATTGATATTCACACGACCCCCTGAAAAATTGGCCGCTACTCTATCCAGATCCAAATTGTCTCCGGAACTGACATCCACTTGAAGTCCAGTTAAAGTTCCGGTGGAGCTGTTCCCATAGCTCGCAATCATTTCATTGGCTACATAATTGCCGGTCACCCCACTGCCATAATTTGCTTCCGTCCTGAGCGTGTGCTGGGTGCTTTCCCTTAACCATCCATATACGTCTAAGGTCGCTAATGGTATGGCGCTTGAGTTTCGCAAAAAGGTACCGATGCCCACATCTCCATTGGGCTCAATACGCATTCTTTCCCCCGAATTGAAATTTCCGGAAGCATTGAGAACGCCACCCGTACCGAAAAGCAGACGACCATTTAGCCCTCCCGAACCATTAGGTCCTGCATTCAAGGTGATATTTCCACCATTTGCACCCGCGGCCCCAGTTTGACCTTCAACAATTATTGGCGATCCCGCTCCTGTTGACGCCACACCGCCAAGGACATCGAATAGACCTCTTGGAGTAGAGGTCCCGATACCCACTTTTCCATTGGGGAAAATGACCCGTTGCCCTGCCCCACTCGATAGCATATTCACCCTCATGAAATCTGCTCCAGCGCGATCCTCCCTGAAGGCTAGCCACCCATCTCCCAGACTTGCGCCACGATAATCCAATCTCAAATCAGCCGTCCGCCCGCTTGGGGTACGGTGGGTGAAAAATGCCAAAACGGTATCCACATTGAATGCGGGTGTGGTGACATTGACATCGAGCATGGTCCTTGGGCTAGAGGTTCCAATTCCTAGCCTACCTGTAAAGTTTGCGCCGCCTAAATCGGCTTTGCCTGATAGTGAACTCAAATCCACCTTCCCCGCCAACGCCGTCGTCATCGCCGCTTGATTCGCTTTACCTGCCAGCGCGGCATTCATCGCGGTCGTATCGGCCTTCGCTCCCAGTCGCGCCGCCAAACCGTTTACCGAATCAGCCTCTAGCTGAGCCCTGCTGGCCTTGCCCGGGATTTGGCTCAAGATGGCCGCCGATCCGCTCGGTCCTGCAGCACCCTGAGCCCCAGTAGCACCCGTGGCACCGGTAGCGCCGGGGTCACCTTTGTCGCCCTTGGATCCCGCCACTCCTGCCGGGCCTACCGAGCCCGCGGGACCCGGGGGGCCTATCGAACCTGGATCGCCTTTATCACCCTTTGGCCCCCTCGCCCCCGTATCGCCCTTGGGGCCAATCACAGCTTGAACGTCGACTCCCGCCTTAGTCAAAACCCTCGCCGCCACACTATCCAAAATATCTTGGCCGATTTTTTGGCCCGCCGAATAGGAGAGGTAAAGCAAGCCTCCCCGAGAGTCTTCCACCGCGCCGACTTCGGCATTGAGGCCGTCGGCAGCCTCAAGCAAAAGCCCCACGAATTTCCCGGACTGCACGGCTTTGACAAAGGCTTCGGACAGGGGAATGCTGATTTGCTCTTCGATATGATCGCGAGCCTTGATGGAGAAGCTGCCGATGGCATCGCCATTAGCCTTGAGCTCATCAAAGCGGGTTTGATGCTCCAGGCCACGCGGCGAAGTGGCCAGATAAACCTTGAGACTGCCGTCGCGCACCACGTCCTTAACGAAGACAGAAAGCCGGGCGGCGATGAGATCCGCGCCGGCGGCATCGGGCAAAGCATGTTGTACCCAGGCCTTGCTGTCGCCCGAACGCAATTGCAGGGCCCGCGAGGTGCCATTGAAATGCTGGGGATTGGCGAAGCCGTCTTTGAAAGGCGTGTAGACGGTTTCGAGTGCTTTGGGTGAGGAAATCAAGATAAGGGCGGCGCATAAGACGGAAGACATTGCTTTACGCGAAAGGCCAAGGTTTTGAAATATGGGTGTCATGGCACTTTCGCTTTCATCGCGTCTAAGCGACGCGTCAATTCATCGTTCTTGCGTGACAACTCTTTCATCGCTTCGACCAGAACGGGAACGATGCGAGAATAATCCATGGACTTGAAGCCTGCTGAATCGGTGGCGACAATTTCGGGGAGAATCTTTTCCACGTCTTGAGCGATGAAGCCGAGATGAATCCCTTTATCCCGCTTGAGGTAATCCGCAGCATTGTCATTCCATTGATAGCTCACGCCTTGCAAAGCCATCACTTTTTCCAAACCTTGGTTTATGGGTTTGACGTCTTTTTTCAAGCGTCGATCCGAATCGGTAGGAAATGATATCGCATGCACTGGGCCTGCCACATCCAAAAGGCTGCGCGGGTTACGAATACCTATACCGACTGAACCATCTGTTGCAAAAGCCATTCGCAGGCCACCGGTCGATTGCCACAGGCCGAACTTTCCCACACCGAGATCATTGCCGGAGGCATCGTCCATGAACCAGTCCCAGCGCATTCCGCCGGCCATAAGCCCCATACCCGTTTCTCCGTAGAGTGGGCTACCCAACGATTCCACCCGCAAATAGCATGGAGCTGCGCTATCATTTTCACTGCGGGAAACGACGAATTTTGTGCCTGGGCTAGTTGTTCCAACTCCTACGTTTCCAATGGAAGTTACGTGCAAACCCATAGTCGCCGAAGTTGGTCGATAGTCGCTACCCGATCCATTTTCGCCATAAATGGAAACCGAACCATTATTCGCGTCCATCCAGATAAAAGGCGCCTTCTTGTTCCCTCTACGCGCCATCTCGCCGGTACCATTACTCGAATTAATGGTGTAATTGGGTCCAAAACCAACGGCCAATCCGTATTTGTAAGCGGAAAAATCCATGACCGATCCCGAATCATTGTAAATGGCCAAAAAGGATCCACCTAAGCCCGTGCTATCCATACCCAAGTTGACCTTGGTTTTACCACTCGCTACCTGAAGCTTAGCCCCGCCTGCAAGAGCGCCGATACCCACATTTCCTGTAAAGCTCCCTCCACTCAAATTCGCTTTCGCTGCCAATGCTGATGCATCTGCCTTGGTCGCCAGCGCCGCAGTAACCGTATTTTGATCCGCTTTCCCCGCCAAGGCCGTCGTCATCGCCGCCTGATTCGCCTTGAACGCCAACGCAGCATTCATCGCCGTGGTATCAGCCTTCGCACCCAGCCGACCCGCCAAACCATTTACCGAGTCTGCCTCAATCTGCAACCGGCTCGCCTTGCCCGGGATTTGGCTCAAGACAGCCGCCGATCCGCTCGGTCCGGCCGGGCCAGTATCCCCCTTGGGACCGGTAGCACCCATGGCACCGGTAGCCCCGGGGTCACCCTTATCGCCCTTGGATCCCGCCACTCCCGCTGGGCCCACCGAACCTCCCGGACCCGGAGGCCCTATCGAACCGGGATCCCCTTTGTCGCCCTTGGGACCCCTCGCCCCAGTATCGCCCTTGGGACCAATCACAGCTTGTACATCGACGCCGGTTTTGGTCAAAACCCTCGCCGCAACACTGTCCAAAATATCTTGGCCGATTTTTTGGCCTGCCGAATAGGTGAGGTAAAGCAAACCGCCGCGGGAATCTTCCACCGCGCCGACTTCGGCATTGAGGCCGTCGGCGGCCTCCAGCAAAAGGCCTACGAATTTCCCGGATTGCACAGCTTTGACAAAGGCATCCGACAGGGGAATGCTGATTTGTTCCTCAATATGATCGCGGGCCTTGATGGAGAAGCTGCCGACGGCGTCGCCATTGGCCTTGAGTTCGTCGAAGCGGGTCTGATGTTCTAGACCGCGTGGCGAAGAGGCCAAATAAACTTTGAGGCTGCCATCGCGCACCACGTCCTTTACGAAGACAGAAAGCCGGGCGGCGATGAGATCCGCGCCGGCGGCATTGGGCAGCGCATGTTGCACCCAGGCCTTGCTGTCGCCCGAGCGCAATTGCAAAGCGCGCGAGGTGCCATTGAAATGCTGGGGATTGGCGAAGCCGTCTTTGAAGGGCGTGTAGACGGTTTCGAGTGCGCGTGGTGAGGCAAGAAAAATTCCCAGGAATGAAATGGCAATCCAGGTGGACTTAAATGATAGGCGAAGTGCAAAGGATTTCATATCAACGATTCCAAAGCCAAGCAGGCAAGGTGAAGGGGTTCTTGCTATTCGCCGGACGGGGCAATTTCACCGATAATTCAGCTTGGTCTCGATGGAATTGGGCCAAAGTAGACAGTGCATTACCCACGGACGCATGGGATGGAATCGTCCTTCCCGTAGGCGCGGAAACTGAACCAGACATCGACCGCTTTGCCAAGGTCGACTCCCAGGTAAAATCTTGAACCAATTCAATTTCTCCGGTTTTGTCGTCGCGCCCCATGCGGCGGGTCGGCAGGCCAGCATCGCTAAAAGTCCACCATTCCGAATTTTCCGGTTCGGATTTTTCACCTTCGCGATAACGCTGGTAGCGAAGTAGAGCGCCTAGCCCGGTATAAACAAAGGTTTCCCGGCGATTCGCCTGCCAGCCATTACGCAGTAAGTACCAGGTTTTTTCGACGATTTTGTCGCCGACATAACGCACTTTGAAAAGACGAGTGATTTCCCATTTGCCATTGTCGGCAAGGGTGAAAAGCGTATCGGAACCGGAATCTTGATCACGATGATGCACGAGCCTTTCGATCAGGCTGTCATTCTGAAAATGTCGAGTTTCTCGCACCGCATTTTCTACCCAGGTAAAGCTATCCGCCAGAATGGAAGGCCCTTGGCGCACTTTCAGAGAAAGCAAATGCCCCGAAGAGGACCAAGTGAAAGCCGAGTCCATGGTTTCCCCTGAGCTCAAGGCGCTGCGAATCAATAAGGGTCGATTGAAATTGTCGAGTTGAACCGAGTCCACGGCGATTGGAATAGCATCACGGGCGGGATCGAGGTCGGCAAAAGTCTGCCGCAAGGTCAAACCGTCCGAATGACTAAGGCGAGTCAAGGTTCCCTTGCGAGCCGACGTGTCGCTACGCGTGGTCAACCGCAGAAGCCGGCCATCCGGGGCTTTGGCTAAAACCAGTATGTTGCCATTGCGTACCTCCGCGCGTGTCGCGCCTCGCCAGGCCTCGACCTTGACGGGTATGGATTTGCCGATGAGGTCTGAGGATGGAGTCCACGAAAAAACCTGGCCTTCTGACGTCACCGTGGCGCTACCCTGGGGAGTTAATGCCCAGGTGTAGCGCACTCCTGAAACGGAATCGAGCCGCAAGCTCAAGGGAATATCGACGATGGCAAGGGCATAGCGATCAAATAGATTCGCTGGAAGCAATTGCGCTTCGGTCAAGCTTCGCTTGACCTGGGCGATGGCTGCCGAGTCATAGCTTGGCTCTAAGGTTTGAGCCAAGTCCGCCTTCAAATCACCGCGTAAAAGCCCGCTTCCGATGCGCACACCGCCGGAGAAAATTTCATAGTGCAATTGGAAAGTGTCGCCCGGCTTGGCCGCAATGCGGGTTGTCGATTCGCCAGTTTTGAAATTGACGACGATAATCTGGGGCTCGCCATCATTAATGCGTATGGTCACCGACATGCTGTCCGTGGGTATGCCGCTCACCACCGAAGCCAAATCAAAAGTGACTGGGTATTTGTGATCAGGTTCTAAAGGAGTTTCCGTAGAGGGGGCGCAAGCTGAAAACGCGGCGACCAAAATGGCTGCACAGCAACCTAGCCGTAACCGTAATGCTACCTGACCTGAAAATAGGGGTAGGGTCTTCATGGCTGTTTCGGGACCTTGATTAAAATATTGGCGGTGTCGAGCGAGGCCGTTTGATTAGAGCTTGGCGGAGAACTAGGGGTCTCCTGGCTAATGAAATAGAAGGCCACCGCGCCGCCCACCAGAGCCGTGCCCGCCAGGGTCCACAGCCACGGAAAACCGCCATCCTGCTTGGCTTGGACCTTGGGGTTCGGTGTGGGAACGGTTTCTGGCCTTTCGCCAAACTTGGAGGGTTCTTCTGGCCGCTTTCCCGCTACTTTCGCATGCCTTAATTTCACCTTCTCCCAGAACTCTTCGACCGTATTCGAAACGAATGGGTCTAAGACATCCAACTCAGGCTCCAAGCGCAAAAGCAAGTTGAAATAGCTTTCGGCGCGATTGTGGTTCGCTTCATTCGAAGCGTAAACAATGCCGAGATGCCGGTAGACGAAAACCGAATCCGCATGCGAACCTAGCACGGGATTTTGTCTCCAAGCTTCCAAGGAGTCGCTGACCTTGGATAATTCGCCTTCGAGATAATTTTTGCGAATGGCCGCGGTGTCGAGACGAGGCCGCTTGTTTCGTTCAGGAATTTTCGAAGTGGCCCCTAAGGCTGGCAAACCCAAAAAAATCAAGCAAAGGGCCAAACCGAGGCATAATAAACCATTGGAATGCAATAAGGGCTTAAACACGGATGATAGCCTTTCCCTGACGCGATCAAACAAATCACCGAGGCCAAAACCTCGGGAGCAATGCAGTCAAAGGTAGGAATTACGCCCAAATTCCCTAGGCGGGGAGGGGGGTTGTTGCCACGGGAAAGAGGTGCGGGAGCGAATGACCGCGGAAGGGTCAGGCTCGGCGTTTAAGTGGTTTTGCGACCAACGGGTACAATTCTCGATTCACTAAGCCATCCACCATCAAATCCACAGCCAAATCAGGCCAGAACAAATGGCCGCCATTCCACAATTTCACATTGAAAACGAAATCCGTTCGTGCGCCTTTGAACCAGGGGTATTCCTCGTAATCAAGGAAATACTCCGAATTTTCCACTAATATCCATAGGCCGTTTCTTGTGATGGCGCTGACTTCGACATTTGACTCAGCTGCGGAAATGGATTTTCCAACTTTTTTCGATTTCATCACGCCTTTCCTCCACAATTTTCTGAATCTCCCGCAATAGTTTCGTATTCAATCCCGAGGCATCTGCGAGCGCCACTATGGGTTCGATCCAAAATTTCGCTTCACCCTCTCCGCTCATGATATGGACATGTTTCCTTTGTTCTTCTCTTGAGAAAAAAACCGGTACGAACCTACTCTAAAAACCGTTGGGCCCATAAGGCTTTGGGATCCGATTCGAAACATGTTTACAAGTTAAGTATACCCCAAATGACCCTGAGTTCCGCCTATTTCTCCCGCAAAGGTGGGGCTAGGCGGCTAAGCCTGCTAATTTGCAATGCCTTCATGGAAGGCTCGCGTTTCCTCCTCGTCCGGCAAGTGGAGAAATATCTGTTTCTCCTCTCCGATGTCGTGGCCTTCAATTTGGCCTTTGCCTTCATTTTTTATTTGCGCTATCTCAGTGGGCTTTTTCCTGACACCTTTAATCCGCAGCGCAGCTTTTGGCATCATGTTCCGCCGACCTTCGCCTTGAGCTTGGCCTGGATGGTCTATTTCTTCTTTTCTGGTTTGTACCGCGATTGGACTTTGCAGTCACGCGCCTTGCATGTGGGTGCGGTGGCGAAAGAGGTCACTATCGGTTGTTTGGTCTTGGCCGCCATGGCCACGGGCTCGGATGCCTTGCTGGCCTTTCATACCGGTCGCCTCTCCGGCATTCTCACTTGGTCGCGCGCCATCGCCTTCGCGACTTATTGGAGCACCATTTTATTTCTGGTGGCTGGCTTCCGCTTGTCGGCCCAGGCCTTTACCTTGCGCCTTATGCGGCGCGGCATCGGCCTCGATCGCCTGCTTATACTCGGGGCCACGGATGCGGGCCAAGGCATCCATGCAGAAATCGAAAAAGCTCCGGAGCTGGGCTGGAAAATCTGGGGCTATTCCGATGAGCGCCCGGCCTTGCGCGATGCGAAAGTGAGAGGCTTGCCCGTGCTCGGGCGCTATGCCGAATTGCCTCATATCGTTTCGTCTCAGCATATCGGCGCTCTCGTGATATCGCATGAAAGCACATCGCACAATGAAATATTACGGGTGCTCTCCTATGTGGCTGAGTTTCCCGTCAAGGTCTTCATCGTACCCGATCTTTATGACGCGGCCTCAGGGCATTTCAAAACCAATGCCGTGCACGGGCTCGCCCTCAAAGAGCTTTTTCCCGAGCATTTGCCGCCCTGGCAAGCCCAACTCAAACGCTTCATGGACATCGCCGTAAGCGCTTCGGTCATGCTTTTGGGCGCGCCGGTTTTTTTCGCCGTGGCCCTGGCGGTGCGCCTCGACTCCTCCGGTCCGGTTTTTTATTCGCAAGAACGCATTGGCCAATACGGTCGCCGCTTTTTCCTCCACAAATTTCGCAGCATGCGCATCGATGCCGAAAAAGGCGGACCACAATGGGCGGGCAAGAAAGACCCCAGGGTAACACGCCTGGGACGTCTCCTGCGCAAGACTCGCCTTGACGAATTGCCCCAGCTCTGGAATGTGCTCAAGGGCGAGATGTCCCTCGTGGGACCCAGACCCGAGCGCGAGCATTTCATCAATCAATTGCGCCACGAAGTGCCGCTCTACTTGCGCCGCCTCAAGATGAAACCCGGACTCACCGGCTGGGCCCAAGTCAAGCACACCTATGACTCTTCCATCGAAGACGTGAAAACCAAGGTGCTTTTCGATCTCTGGTATTTCGAAAACATGTCCCTATCCCTCGACCTGATCATTTTATTGCGAACGGTCTGGGTGGTGGTGTCGGGTAAGGGCGCGCTTTAGGGGGAGGGCGGGTTCCGGCAAGCCGCTTTCGATAGCGAGACCCAGCGAGAAGCCCGTCGTCTAGGCGTGCGATCGAGGGATAATGGTTCGAATTATCACGAGAGAGCACAACGACGACGACGGGTTTCGCAGCGGGTCGTAGCCGAAATGGGTTTGCCGGATCCCGCCCTATGGTGTCCCCCTCGGCCAAGCCTCCTCGGCGCTGTGACGCGAATCGTCTGATGTCATCACAATCCGGGCGGGCTCGGACAGCCGCCTCTCCACAAGTTACGAGGCGGAACTCGCCCGTCCGTTTGCGATGACCGCCGATTTGCTTGCACAGGCGACGAGACTTGGCGAAGGTAAACTCACCGCGGATTCCACGCCATGTCGCTTCGCTTTGGAGATATGGGCGCCTGTGGGGTCTTGGCCTGCCCCCTCGAACGGGGGTCTGACCCCCGTAACGCCCCCGTGACTATCGCTGTTGAAAAGACTGCGATACCCTGAAATAATCTTCGCAACCCCCAGGTTATCCCCTGAGACTGCGAAAGCGGTCGGCGCTTGGCGCCTTCCTATTCGCGGAATCAATGCGACTGAGAGGGGGATTGCTCCAGGGGATTCGGTTTACGCTAAGGGCGGAGACGGGAACGTCAGCCGCCCACCTAACCATATAAAGATTCATTAAATATCCTTTAATTTGGTTAAGAAGTACTATAATAGCCATTATGAAAGTGTCCAAAGCCTATCCCTTGGCCGTCACCAAGACGCTGAAGTCCTTGGGAGTGGACTTGTCCGAGGCGCGGCGAAGGAGGCGCATTCCGGCGCAGTTGCTTGCGGAAAGGGCGGGAATTAATCGCCTGACCTTGCGTAAAATCGAGCGTGGCGACCCAACGGTTTCGATGGGAGCCTATGCGACGACTTTGTTCGCCCTGGGTCACTTGGAAGGGTTGGCCGGCCTTGCGGATCCCTCCAAGGACAGCGTCGGCTTGTCTTTAGAAAGTGAAAGGCTTCCGAAGCGCGTGCGGATTCCGCGCCCTAAGAAAAACTAAGGCGAAGAGATGGAAAACCTCATCCATGTCTATGTGGATCTCGATGGACTATCCATCCCAGTGGGAAGGCTATGGATGCGCATGGGCAAGAATAGCCCTTCGGCGACTTTCGAATACGATACGGGTTGGCTTGTGCATCCCAATCGCTTTCAAATTGAACCAGCGCTTCCCCTAGGAGCGGGATCCTTTCATACCGAGCGTGATCAAGCCTTGTTCGGGGCCTTTAGCGATTGCGCGCCGGATACATGGGGCAGACGGCTCATGCGCAGGGCGGAAAGGGTTCACGCCAAAAAGAATTCCCATGCGGTTCGGACCTTAGGTGAAGCTGATTTCCTGATGCAAGTGGATGATCGCGCCAGACAAGGAGCCTTTCGATTCAAGTTCGCGGCGGAAGGTGCATTCCAGGCGGAACCGGGAACCGCTTCCATTCCTCCGTTAATTCAGTTATCGAAATTATTGCGCGCCGCCGAGCACTTCGAAAAGGAGGATGGAGAATCGGCGGAGGAGCTGAAACTCCTCCTTGCTCCGGGTTCCTCCTTGGGGGGGGCTAGGCCCAAAGCATCCATCCTGGACAAGGGTGGAATTTTGGCTATTGCCAAATTCCCAAAACCGGGAGATGAATACGATGTCGTAAGTTGGGAAGCGGTCGCGCTGACTCTTGCCCGGAGCGCAGGGATTGATGTCCCGGTATGGCGCCTGGAAAAGGTTGCGAAAAAATCAGTTTTGGTGATACAGCGATTTGATAGGGACGGAGAAAAGCGTATTCCCTTTCTTTCCGCCTTGGCCTTGCTGGGCGCACGTGATATGGAGCAGCGAAGTTATCCGGAAATCGCAGACGTGTTCCGAAATCAAAGTGCGAATCCCAAGGCGGATCTGCATGCGCTTTGGCGGAGAATGGTATTCAATATCCTGATTTCGAATACCGACGATCATTTGAGAAACCACGGATTTCTGTATACCGGCCGCATGGGATGGACTTTGTCGCCGGCCTATGATTTGAATCCGGTGCCTACGGATATCAGGCCTAGAGTTCATGCGACTGCGTTGGCTGACGGTGAAGCGGATGCTTCTCTGGAAACCGCTTTTGGAGTGGTGAAACGGTTTGCACTCACCTTGCCGGTGGCGAAGTTCATCGTACGCGAGGTGGCTACTTCCGTCTCAAAGTGGAGAAAGGTCGCGGATGCAATCGGACTTAACGGCGCATTGGTGGAGAGAATGGAATCCGCTTTTGAACATGCGGATAGTCGAGCAGCCTCCGCGCTTTGAGGGGGTGGCTAACGTCAGACGCCCGTCCTTTCCCGCGCCAAAATGCGGTCCAAGTCTTCGGGCTCGAAGGGCTTGGCCAAAAAGTCATTCATGCCGGCTTGATAACATTGTTCGCGATCTTCGGGCAAGGCGCTTGCCGTCAAAGCCACGATGAACAAAGGCGAATGGCTCGCCGCGGTGTTTTCGCTCTCCCAAGCGCGTATGGCTTGCGTGGCTTTGAAGCCATCCAGTTTGGGCATGTGGCAATCCATGAGCACGACATCATAATGGATTTGCTTCACCATTTCCAAAGCCTCAAGGCCGTTATTGGCCAGGTCGACCGAACAATTCCTATGGCGCAAAAGACCCAAGGCGACCTTTTGATTGATCTTATTATCCTCGGCCAGCAGAATGCGCAAGGGTTTGACCTCTGGCAATACCGGAGTCCATGAGACAAGGGAATCGGAGGCCTGGGTAGGGTCTATGCGATGGGGTTCGGGCACAAGCCCGGCCATGGATTTTGATGCGAGGGGCAGCTTCACCCAAAAGGTTGAACCAAGACCCATTTCGCTTTCGAAGCCGACCGTACCGCCCATCAATTCAGCCAAACTCTTGGATATGGACAAGCCCAAACCGGTACCGCCGAATGTCCGGGTGGTGGAACTGTCGGCTTGGCTGAAGCGTTGGAAAAGGCGATGCCGTTGCTCGGGCTCAATGCCAATGCCGGTGTCCGTTACGCGCAGGGTGAAGGTTTTTTCGTCGTGCACAAAATCCAAAGTCACCTTGCCTTGATTCGTGAATTTGACGGCATTGCCCAGTAAGTTCAACAATATCTGTTTCACTTTCTGTGGATCAGCGAATAGGTGACAAGTTCCGATCCCGGGTGCGGCGACACCCAAGTCCAAGCCCTTGGTCCTGGCCTGCAAAGAAAAAACGTCCGCGACTTCGCGCATCACTTCGGCGGGGTCCATGCGCACGGCCACGACATCCAGGTGTCCAGCTTCGATTTTCGAATAGTCGAGAATGTCATTGATGAGGCGAAGCAGCAATTGACCGGATTGCTTTAAAGTGCGCAGCAAGTCATTTTGTTCGGCATTAAGCGGGGTCTGGGAAAGCAAATTCGCCATACCAAGCATGCCATGCAAGGGAGTGCGTATTTCATGGCTCATATTGGCCACGAAATCGCTTTTAGCTTGATTGGCTTTCTCCGCCGCATCTTTAGCCCGGTGCAATTCGTCTTCCAAGGCTTTGCGCTGGGTGATATCCGAGGTCACGACAAAAAAGCCCTTGACTGCCCCGTCTTGCAAGTCGGGAACGTATTGCGCCCAGACCACGCTTTTCTCACCATTGGGCTTGATAAATTCCCTTTCGAAACTTTGGGCTTGGCCGTTTAATGCACCGCGAATATAAGGCTCATTCAAACGGAATATTTTATCGCCCAGTAATTCCTGAACGGTGATGCCCAACATTTCGGCTTCGGTTTTACCGAACCATTCGCGACAACCCCCATTGGTGAATTCACAAATAAGATTTTGATTCCAATAGACGACCATGCCCGGCAAGCCATGGGCTATGGTTTTGAGGAAACGCTCGCTTTTTAGCACAGCCGCCTCGGCGCGCTTGCGCTCGGTGATGTCGCGATTGAAGCTCACATAGCCAGAGATTTTTCCACCCTTGTCGCGTGACACGATAGAGTCCACCTCGACATGAATGCGTGTGCCATCTTTGTGGGATTGGATGGCATCGCCGCAATAAAATCCGTGCTGCCTGATTTCGGCGAGTATGCTTTCTCTCGATTTACCTGGAAATTCAGTGTCAAAAAGGTTTTGGCCGCTTTTCCCTATTACTTCGGAAGCCTTCCAGCCATAAAGCGTTTCGGCGGCTTCATTCCAACTTGTCATGTTGAAATTGGAGTCACTGGCGACCACCGCGTCGTGAACATGGCTCCAGAGTTTGGCGTGATTCCGCACCCTTTCGTCGGCGCTTTGCCGTTCACGAATGATCCAGGCGAGAGTGAGGCCCACGCCTTGTAATACCAGAAGGAAGGACGTGAAGTTGAAAAGACCAGCGCCCAAATTCGCAACCGAGAAAAACCCGCGGGCGTGCAGCAGACCCCACATACCTTGCAATGCGAAAAGCAAGACCATGAGGGTCACCGAATGCGCTCCAAGCCTCACCGCGGCAACTGTGATCAGCAAAAAAATCCAAAAGCCCAACGCGAAGGGAGCTAAAATTTCTGGCAAGGCGCCAAGAAAAACCGCTTGACCCAAGACGAAGGCCAGGAAGAAGAGGGCAATGGCTTCGATACGAGAGGGAGATTGCAACCAAAATCGTGGCGGTTGTCGCCATACGAGGCAGGACTGAGCCATCAGCACCATGCCCAAAAAATGCGCCACCATCCCTATCCAAAGCGGTGTGTCTGTCGAGATTGGCCGAACTCCCTGCCAGTCCCAACGTAACAGAGCCGTGACGCCAATGCCGGCCCCCGCCGACATCCACAAATTCAAAGCATCCCTAGGATGGGTATAAGAGGTTACCCGTGGCCGAAATCGGCGTAACAAAGCCGCCGCGATTATCACTTCCAGGCTATTGAAAAGCACGTTGAGGAGAGAATGCAGTTCGAAGCCGTGAAGCCAGCTTTCGGCCATAGTGGCGCCGACAAATAAACCCGGGGCATAGCTCCAACCGCCCAAGATCAAAATCGCGAGAGCCAAACCATGCGGCAGCCATATTGCCGGCGATAGGGAGGTCTCATGGGTAAAAAGGCCGGAGGCCAAGGTGCACCCTACATAGAGCAGGGTGCAAAGCGAATTAATTAAGAACAGTCGACGGGCTTTATTCGCCCAAAGAAATTCACTGGACAACATCCGTTAATTCTATGACTAATCGAACGGCTTTGACGAGGGCCTTGTTTGGTTGCATTACCAGAAAACAAAACCTCAACCAAGACTTAAAGGATTACTCGAATTTTTAGTGCAAACGCGGCTTAGCGCACCACGCCCAAGCGTTCCCATTTTTGCTTTTTGCCGCCAGGAAACCACACCTCGCAAAGCACGCTATAGACATCCGGACCGAGTCGGGACAAATCGAGCTTTTGATTGTCCGGCTGGCGGCCGGGCGCGAGACGCGTCCATTCGTGCGCCTTGACCACATTGCCCGAGAGGTCGAAAATCTTGATGCGCGCCTTCTCGGCGGCAGCGCCGATTTCCAAATGCACCGTTGCAGTTGGGCCCCGCAAGGGACTGGGGAAAAGCCAAAAGGCCTGTATGCTTTCCCCTGAAACTGCGTCAACAGCTTTTTCCCAATCGCCGAGAGACAGGTAACCGGTGCGTGACGCCGATCCACCGGGCATGAGCCAGGATTGGCCCGCCTTGGCCACCGCGCCTTTTAAAGTCACCGCGTCGAGCCCACCCGTGCCAGTATAGGTGACCAGTTCCATGGCATTGTCCTTGCCGTGATCGATCAAGGAAGAGGCCATCATGCGAATAAAGGGATAGGCCGAGGTATCGGTGCTGAGTCCACCGACCGAGAGAGGCCAATCGCCCACATCGACCATGGCTGGGCCCATGCGCGCGCGATCTTTGTCGTCGAAGGAGGAGCGGGTGAGACGTTTGCCGAGGGCATCGAAAGCGAGAATGAGGCCGTCGGGCGATGCCACCAAGACAGTGGGCGATCCGCCTAAGGAAAGCACCACCGGCGTGCTACCCACTATGGCTTCAGGGGCCTTGCTGCCGCCATAAAGCAAACCGACATTTTGACGAGGCTGCACTTGGGCAGGCCAACCGGGCAAACGGGCTCCACGTCTATCGAGGGCATAAACGCTATTGAGGACCGTGAATATAAGGTCGGGATAGCGATCGCCATTGAGATCGGCGATGGCGGGTCCGGAAAAATCCTCGCTAGTATAGCGATAGATGCTATCGACCCAGCGAACCGATCGGGGAAAGACTTGCGGCCAACCGGGCAGGGCTTCGCCCATCCGCAAATCCCCGGAAGCCGCGAGTGACGTTACTTGTACGTGACCCCTTGATCCCAAGACCAAGGCATCGCATTGGCCATCGCGATTGAAATCAGCGAAGGCCAAGGAGAAAATCTCTTCGGCAACGGGAGTCGAGGAACCCCATTGTAAATCCAAGGTTTGCGAGCGCAGCTGGGCGATGTCGATCAGGGCCAGCTTTCCGCCTTGGCCCACTATGGCCAAATGATCCGGCTGGGCTTGCTTGCCGTCGGCGGCATAGGCACCCAGGGATTGCCAGAGTTTCGCATCGCCAGGTACCGTGACCTTGCCTATTTCCGATCCGTCGGCGGCGAAGCCGCGCAATTCGCCTTCGGCGGTGAGCACCCAAAATCGATTTCCCACCGCGATGGGGCCAAGCTGGCCCTTCAAGGCTACGGTGATGAGGCGAGCCCCTGCGCGAGCAGGCGCCGTGCTATCGGCGCTATCTACTGCCGATTGGGCCGCGGAGAGCGCCAGCGAATCGGCGAGAGGAACGAGCAATTGCAAAGCCGCAGGGGTGAGCACGGCCACCACTTGGGAATCACCCACCGTCGCCACCGCCGAACCCAGAGAAGGCCCCAGGGAATCGACCAGGGAATTCACGGGCACCGGTACCGTATCGCGTATGTTACCTCCGGGAAGCAAGGTCTTCGCCGAATCATAGCCGCGCGGCGGAGTGACGATTTTGCGGGGAGACAAAGCGGGCTTGCCGTCCCCGGAATAAGCCTGGGCGTATCCATCATCGCTCAGGGCCAAAACATAGGGCTTGCCTCCAACCGTAAGCGGCGCCAAGGCCGAGGCGGATTTTCCCACGGCAGCAGCGCGAGGCCAGCTCAAGCCCGCGCGCGAAATCGAGGCATTGTCGGCCCAGCGCACGCGCAGGGTCAAAGCGGAGTCGCGAAAGGTGAAAATGCTGTCGCCGGTAAAGGACGAGAGGCCGATGTCGAATTTGGGCTTGGGGGGGGCGAGCCCTTCGAGGCGAATGTGAGTGCGCGCATCATTCCAGGCATTGGTATTGGCTTGGCCATAGGGCGAAATGACGGTGAGCGATTCCGACGCGCCCCATGTCGTGTCCTTCGGGGGATTCTTTCGCTTGCGGAAAAGATGCGGCAACATGTCGCTGCCCGAGCCGAAGTCGAAAGCGCTTTGCCCCAGGGGGTCTTTGAATTCCTTGCCTATGGTGAGAAAGCCGTCGGCCTCGACCAATTCGACGCCCTTGTATTGGCTGCGCAAGGTGTCGCCGAGAAAGGCGTTCACAAAACCGTATTTCACCGTCCAATCGATAAACCATTGATTCACACGCCAAACCAATAGGCCTGAACCGGGCAGGCCGAGATCAAAACTGCTGGCTCCCGTGACCACGCCCTCGGGGCGCAGGGTATTGATTTTTTTGGTTTTGCAGGCCGTGCTGTTTTTCTGGTATTCGGAGCAAACCGAATCGGAGAAAACCGAATCAAGAAAGGTAAAGGGCACGCGCACGGAATCGGGCTTGCCGAAACCGATGTCATTGGCATTGGCGCGACGGCTGAAATAAAGGGTGACCGTGTCATGCAGGCTGCGCTGGCGATTTTCCACCAGGAGATATTCGCGCTCGTTGAGCGGCACCTTGACCGTAGTCGCATGCCCGTTACCCCCGAGATCGGGAGCGTATATCTTGTATTCCGAAGTCATCGCGGACCCATTCGGTGCGGCGATTTCTGGATATTCCCAACCCATATAGGAACGCACCCAGGCGGAGGGATAAATGGGAACGAAGCCGTCGAGGCTATTATAGCCCGCGAAATCCATCATGCAAAAACCGCCCAATTGCGAAAAGCCCCGAATCACGTCGAACATATCGGGCATGCCCAAGGCGCGGCCGATTTGATTGACCAAAATGCCATTGATGCCCCAATTCACTTTGTCCTGAGAGGCCGCTTCGGAGAGCAACATGATTTCGCTGAGCGTATCGCCAGTGGAAAGCTTGACTCCCAGGGTGTCGGCGCGCATAGCCTTATTTGACGGCGCATCGGTGGAAAGGGAATCGAGATAGTCTGAGAAAGCGGACTTGGTCACAAAAAAGTCGAGTAAGTCATTCTGTGTATTGGCGCCTAAAATGCCCAAACCGCCTCCGTCGACGAGTCGCGAATGTCCCGCATGGAACAGCAAGAACACGCGTTTGTGATGGGGATTGGGATTGCGCAAGGCTTCCGCTTTCGCCACCTTGAAAGGATTGTCGGCACTATCCAAGGCATCGGCGCCCAAAATCGACTCGCGCACGAATTGCATGAGACGCTGACCGAGCAGCTTTTCGAAATCCGAAATTTTTTGCTTTTTCTTTTTATCCGAAATGGCGGGATTGTAAAACTTGATATGCTCGCTGAGTTGAACGGGTTTTTCGATGCGGCCGTCGCCATTGGGTCGTGGGAAAATGCGGGGAATGACCGTCACCCGTCCACCGGAAACCGTCTCGAAATAATTGCGCGCGAATTCGAAATGCTTTTCGAGATAAAAGCGGGAACTGCGCACCGCCTCGCCATTGGGATCGAGCTTATAGCTAAGAGCCGTGTCCGATCCGAAAGTGCCTAAGCCAGTGGTGGCCGCTTCATCGCCTTTGTCGCCCACCTTGGTCGCTTCTTTTTTGAATTGCACGTAAATGCAAAACACTTCCAAGGTATCGGTAGGGATCGCTGCCGACTTGGCTAAGCCGTGGGCGAAACCGCGGGGGATGACATTCGCGCGTGACGCGTTGGGCGAAGCGGGGAAGAGTGGGGCAGCCTGGGCCGCGCCGATGGCTAGTGCAAGGGCTAGGGGTAGGCCGAGCTTGGGCTTCAAAGCACTGGAAAGCAGGGATTTGCGAAACGGGGAAAGAGCAAGCATGCTGGGTCGCCAGGGGGA
>JAYUVP010000248.1:0-6718 GCA_043753995.1 Fibrobacterota bacterium | reverse complement strand
TCTTAAATCGATTCGAGTAAAGTGGGCAATAAGGAAAAGTCGGTGAAAGCCGCCCGATGTTGGCGCGCTAGCAAGGTTTCAGTCGCTCCGAATCCGCTGAGATAGGCGATGAAGCGAATCCCCGCGTTTTCTGCGACTTCTTGATCTTGCAAACCGTCGCCAATTAAAACCGTATCCTCAGGCCCGGCTTCATGCATTTGCATGAGGGCCGTCAAACCCTGGGGCGAGGGTTTGAGGCCAAAGCCCGAGTCTCCGCCTATCACGACAGGAAAAAAAGGCTTTAGATTCAGATGGTTTAAAATAGCGAGGGCTGGTTTTTCGGGCTTATTGGTAAGCACGGCCTTGGTTGTGCTGGAAAGCCTTTCCAATGCGGTACTCACGCCAGCATAAGCTCGGGTGTGGACGACGGGAAAATCATTGTAGCGGTTTAAAAACAAAGATAAAGCTCGCTCGACCAGGGTCGCTTCAGGGTCATGACCCAAGGCCGCGCTTAAGGAGGTTTGCACCAGATTTTTGGCGCCGTGGCCTATTCGTGCCAGCACTTCAGAATCCGTGGGTGGCGGTAATTGTATTTCAGTGAAGACATATTGCAAGGCCAAGGCCAAATCCAAGGCCGTATCGGCCAAGGTGCCGTCCAAATCGAAAACGTATAGCTTTGCCATATTGCAAAATTACTCTCCAGGCAGGCCAACCCCATGACTCCGAAGCTAATTGTGGCTTTGCACGATGTGTGGCCCGGATCCCAACCGGCATGTCAGGCCTTAATGAAGGGCCTTCGCGAGCGAGGCATTACCCGGGTTGCCTTGATGATAGTGCCTGATTTCGCAGGTCAGGCCCCATTGACACAAAATCTTGAATTCGTTGCTTGGCTCAAAGACCTCCATCAGGAGGGCTGCGAGCTTTTCGTCCATGGTTGGCAGCATCGCGCCGAATCTCAATCACCGCGAAGCCTGGCGGGAAAATGGATCAATGCCCGCCTCACTCAAAATGAATCTGAATTGGCGGGACTCTCCTCTGAGGTCAAAACCAATATCGCCCACCTAGGTTGCGAGGCTTGTGAGGCGGTGGGTTTGCCGGTAGTCGGATTTACGCCTCCTACTTGGTTCGGAACCTTGCCACGCCGCACCTTGCTTGATTGCGGCCTTGCCTTTCAGGACCGCAGATTCACTATAGAATGTGTTTTGACGCATCGCTTCCATGTCGCGCCAGCCCTTGTTTGGCCTGCACAATCTGGATCGAAAGGTATAAGCGGAGGCCAAGCTTATTTACGCTTGGCTCGACGTTTCCCACTTCTGCGCCTCGCTCTGCATCCTCAAGATTCTCGCCACCAAGATTTTTGGCCCACAATTGAAAAACTCTTGGGAGAAAGGCGGCTGCAAAGCTATGCCGAGTTGGATGCTACCAACCTGAAAATCCAATCCGGACTGGCCTCGCAATTCCCTTCACCGACCGAGTTGCCGGTTTATCCCCTCTGACTTCCCCTGAGGCTCATCATGAAATTTTTCCGACCTAGACTTAACCCTTGGCAAGCAGCCTTTACCGTTTTCCTCATGGCCTGCTTACCCTTGCAAGCTCAGACTGCGGCCGATTCCGCCGCGGCGAAGAAATGGGGTTATGGCTATACCGACTTGCTCGCCGATATGCAGACGTGGCGACAAAGCCCTTATGTGCATATCGACAGCATAGGCGCTAGCGTGCAGGGCCGGGCACTATGGATGCTGACCGTCACCGAAGGCGACACCACCACCAAGTCGCGCATTTTTATCCATGCCCGAACTCACCCGGCCGAAGTTCAGGCCTTTTACGTGGCCGAAGCCGCATTAGATTTTTTGCTTGGGCCCAGCGATTCGGCAGCGCAATTGCGACGCAAACACATTTTCCATTTCATCCCTATGTATAACCCGGATGGCGTCGAGTTAGGCTATGCTCGCGAGAATGCCAATCGAATTGACATTGAAAGCAATTGGAATAAGCCTAGCCTAGAGCCGGAAGTCGTAGCCTTACGTGCCAAATTCTCCGAATTGATGGCCACCCCGCAAAAAATCCAGGTGGCACTGAATCTCCACAGCGATCAATTCAATTGCACCCGCTTTTTCTTTTACCATGATTCGGGTGGCACCTCGCCGCGTTATACCCAATTGGAAAAAACCTTTATCGGCGATGTGCAAAAGCATTTCGAAGGAGGCTTCGAGCCTTGGTTTTTTGTGCAAAGCTGGAAAAACGGCACGGGGACTCAATACCCCGAAGGCTGGTGGTGGACAAACTTTCAAGACACCGTTATGGCATTGACCTATGAGGATGCGAATTGCCCGGATGCTTCGGCCTTTGCGCAAACCGGTCAAGCCTTGCTCATGGGGTCTTCGGATTATATCGCCCGTAATGGCGTCGGTATCCGTTTGGCGAGGAAGGTAAAGCCAAGCACAAGGCTGAAAAACGGAGCATGGTATATGCAGCCTGGCAGGGGAGAGGCCAGTCCGAATTTTCACATCACAGCACCCACTTCAATGCGGTTTCTGCTGAATGGCCGAAGCGCTGGAGGCCTTGAGGCTTATTGAGGCCTTTGGCCTTTTTCAATCCGAGTGGAACCCCAGGACCTCCTTGACTTAATCCTCGCCATTCTAGTTTGCCTAGCTATGGATGAGTCGGGAGAAATCGAGGGTACACGGGTCAATCGAAATGCCGCCCTGGTGATGCGGTTCGGCCTATTGATTCTCGGCCTGCTAGCTGCACTTGTGTCCTCAGCAGGTGCCGATGCGCCGATTGCCGTACCCGCCGATGAAACCGCTCTAATCGACAAGCAAAACGAATTACAAACCTCTCCAGTGACATGGGGCCAGGCTTTTGACAAGCATGCCCCGCTGGCCTTTTTTTCCGTGGGTTCCTTGGTGGTCGGCGGCATTTTGGTCGGCATACGTTCGGAGAATGCGTCCGAATTAAGCACTCAATCCCGCGGCCCCGATCGCGATTTGATGATGGCCGTATCCTTGGCAGGATTAGGCTCCTTGGTATCGGCTGGGGCTTTCTGGTACTACTCACGCCATGATATGCAGGCTGGACAGAGTGACACCGAAGTTACCGGGTCTGAGTTTTCCTTAGCTCCTATTCTCCAAAATGGCGGTGGTTTGGCTGCTCGCCTGCGAATTTCCTTTTCCGCGCTTGGCGGTTGAAGCGTTCCTGCGGCCAAAACTGGCCAATCATTTTTGAGATGGCTTCTAGTACCTTTTCGCTATGACTCCCGAAGAGCTGCATCAGAAATTGCGCGATGTCCGCATCAATACCCAGGCTTGCGAATATACCCTGGAGAAATGCGAAACCTTGGTGCCAGTCATCAATGCCATCAATGCGCTCAAGAAAGAGCGCAATGCCGTCATTCTGGCGCATAGCTATGTCTCCCCGGAAATTCTTTACGGTGTCGCCGACTATACCGGCGATTCCTATGGCCTATCCAAAGACGCGCAACGCACTTCCGCCGATGTCATTGTTTTTGCCGCCGTAAAATTCATGGGAGAAACGGCCAAAATCCTGAATCCCTCCAAGGAAGTGCTAATTCCCGGCGACGATCCCGGCTGCACCCTCGCGGATGCCGTGACCGCAACCGATGTGAAGCGCTTGCGAGAAGCCTATCCCCAGCATGCCTTTGTCTGCTATATCAATACCACGGCCGAAGTGAAGGCCGAATGCGATGTCTGCGTGACTTCCTCCAATGTTTACGACATCGTGGCCGCTATTCCCAATCACGGCATTGTCTTTTTACCCGACAAACTCATGGGCCGCAATTTACAGGTGGAAATGGCGCGGCGCGGCGTGAACAAGGACATCGTGCTTTATGACGGAGTCTGCTATGTGCATGAGCAATACAATCCTGAAATGATTCATCACCTGCGCGTCAAATTTCCCGGCGTCAAGGTGGTGAGCCATCCCGAGTGCCCTCCCGGCGTGCTCAAGGCCAGCGACTATGTGGGCAGCACCACGCAAATGATGGACTATGTCCAGCATAGCAAGGACGAAAAGTTTTTGATGCTCACGGAATGCGGTTTATCCGGTCGTTTGCAGGTGGAGCATCCGCAGAAGCAATTCGTAGGTTCGTGCACTTTATGCCGCTACATGAAGTCCAATACCCTGTCGGGCATTCTGCGCGTCCTTCTCAAGCCCCGCCCCGAAGATCGCATCACCCTGGACGAGGGCATACGCCTCAAAGCCTTGCGCAGCATCGAAGCCATGTTCCGCTATGTCGATGCCAAGGCCTCGACGCCGGCTGTCGCCAGCTGCGATTAATGGGTTTGGCATCATGACCTCGGCCCACAACGCATACCGCCTGCATGCCATTGGCCCTGCAGGCCTCAGCGACCCCGATTGTATTGCCTCGCCTCCCAAGGTGATTGGATTCGGATTGCGCGCTGCCGCTGCCGCGTCTTTGATGCTGAAGGCTCGCGGCATAGGCTCAGCTTTTTACGGATTTACTGGCGAAGACGGATCCGGAAGCGTTTTACGTCGCGCCCTAATGCATTTGCCTCTCGACCTCGCGTATTACCGGCGTTACCCCGGTCCCTCGATATTATCGGAGGCAGTGACCCTTACGGCTGCGGAGCGCGCCGCCGCTTTTTTCATCGATCGCGCCAAGACGACACCCGACTGGCCAGAAGCCTCTTTCACCCAGGCCACCTGGGTTTTATTCGATGTCCCCGCAATTGCGTCCTTGCCTGGCCTATATACTCCTTGGTTCGACCGCGCTAGGCGCCGTGGGGCCTATTCCGCCATTTGCATGGATGGTCAGGGTTTAAATCAAGGCGCTTATGCCGATTGGGATTGGTCCCTGATAGACCTAGCTCTCATCTCGGGCGATGTTGACCAAATTCATTTGCCCAAGGTCAGTTATATCCACTTTACGGAGGATGTCATTACCCTTTTTTCGCAAGCGGGTTTATTCGGTCGGGTGAAAACCGAATTTCAATGCCGGCGCGGATGCGATCAAGCCTTGGTCGCAGGCGCCCTGCTATCGCAATTGATGTTTGAAGTTTTGGATGAAGACGATATTCCCCGCTCCGAAGTCCATGTTGAACGTGAACGGTTGCACATGCAACCCTTGCATTTAGGGCTTGCCATGGAATGGGCCTTATTTGCCGAAGGTCTTATTCAAGCCCAAGCCACAGGCATAGCCGCCGAACTCTCTCGTGGTGCATGGTGGCGAGAAACAGAACAAACCTGGAAAGTTGCTCATCCTGAGCGCTTCACCCTTTGGGGAGGTCGCAATCATGCGAGTCGATGACAGCAAGGCGGCGGCAGGGGTGGTGATAATCAGCATTATTGCTCTAGCGGGGCTTTTTTGGCTGATCTATGGACATGAAGCCACGGGTGCCGGCAGAGAATGGGCTTTTTTGCCTGCACTCAATGCGTCATGCAATGCCATCACCACGGTTTTCCTGCTCATGGGCATTCGCCAAATCAAGGCGGGTCGTCGCGAAGCCCACGAGCGAAGCATGAAAAGCGCCTTCCTGGCAAGCGTGATTTTTCTCTTGGGATACTTGGTCTATCACTACATGCACGGCGATTCGAGGTTTCTTGGCCAGGGTTGGATTCGGCCAGTTTATTTCTCCTTGCTGATTTCTCACATTCTCCTTTCGGTAGTAGCCCTCCCTTTGGTGCTATTGACCATGGCTTTGGCTTGGAAAGGAAGTTTTGCCAATCATCGCCGAATCGCCAAATGGACTTTTCCGATTTGGCTTTACGTCTCCTTTACCGGAGTCACCATTTTCTTTTTCTTGAGGGCTTTCGGCGCCTCCTGATTTGCCCTAAATCCAATCAACCGACAAGGGGCGCTTGTTCCTGCTTCCCGGCTAAGCTACGTTTCCCGGCCTCAATATCATGACTCATTCCCAGGACCGCCTCACCTTCCTTTTCGCTTGCCTAATGATGGTAGCGACTTGGTGCCTGCTTTTCGTCGGAGCCATGGTGACCAGTACGAATTCTGGGCTTGCAGTTCCTGATTGGCCCACTACCTATGGGCAAAACATGTTTCTGTACCCGCTTTCTGAAATGAAGGGCGGCATTTTTTATGAACATGGGCATCGACTATTCGCTTCACTCATCGGTTTTCTCGCCTTGGTCAATGCCTTTTTTCTTGGCGGCCGACGTCCGGGACCCATGCGCTGGTTATCCTATGGCGCGCTTTTTTTAGTCGTCGTGCAAGGTGTTTTGGGTGGCTTGACCGTACGGATGAAATTGCCCATGCCGGTTTCCGCGGCTCATGGCGGAACGGCCCAACTTTTTTTCTTAAGCACACTTTTACTTGCAGTTTGGGCCTCTCCAAGCTGGAAAAAATCCGCGCAATCTTTGCGATTTAATTGGTCAGCACCTGGAGTTACGGCATGTCTGGTCTTGCTCTTGGCTGGCTATGTCCAAGTCTTGGTTGGAGCTGTTATGCGACATAGCTATGCAGGCTTGGCCATACCGACCTTTCCACTCGCTTTTGGCGGTTGGATACCTTCTTTTTGGAATTTCGGCCTTGTCACCCATTTCATACATACGCGTCTATTGCCTTTGGCCTTGGTCGTCTTGTTGATCTTTGCACTCAAGCCGACATGGAATGCCGACGTCCGTCAGATACGTTTATCCTCACGTTTGCTCGCCCTTCTCTTTTTGATTCAAATCAGTCTTGGAGCCTCGGTGATTTGGACTCATAAAACGCCTATCATCGCCTCGCTTCATTTGGCTACCGGAG
>JAYUVP010000247.1:0-3095 GCA_043753995.1 Fibrobacterota bacterium | reverse complement strand
TGCCCGGAAGTTATGCCCCCTGCGACGGTATTCTATTGAGTGCTCAAGCCATGGTTGAAATGAGCGTGCTGACAGGGGAGAGTCGAGCCAAAATCCTCAAGCGCGGCGATGCTCTTTTTGCCGGATCGCGCATCGAAGCCGAGGCCATCGAAATCACCGTCAGTGCGACCCCAGGTCAAAGTCGAGTGATGGGCTTATTGCATAGTCTGAGTCAATTGCAGGCGCGCCGCGAAGCCGCGCCGCGCACCCGGGAAAGAGTGGCTTTGGGATTCACCCTCGTCGTGATTGCCGCGGCTTTGTCGGCACTATTGGTGCATGCACGAGAAGGTTGGCATTCGGCTTTTCTCATTGCCGCCTCGGTATTCATCGTGTCTTGCTCCTGCGCCCTGGCCTTGGCCTTGCCTATCTCGAGAGGCTTGGGATTGAAGCGCGCCTTCGCCCTCGGTTTTCATTTTCGTTCCCAGGCTACCTTGGAAAGATTGAGTGAAATCAAAGTCGTGCTTTTCGATAAAACCGGAACCCTAAGCTATAGCCAGCGCAAATGCGTGGGATGGCGATGGCTGCCCGCGGCTGCGGATGCCTCGCGACAAGCTCAACTCGCTCGACATTGCTTGGCGCTATGCCGGCACTCTCGACATCCGGTGGCGATTAGCCTTGCTGAAAGTCTCGCTGATGCGAAAACCAAAGCGCTGCCCATAATCAAGGCCATCCGCGAAGTGACGCATTTGGGTTTGTTCGGGGATTTTGAAGAAGGCATTCCCTCCATGGCCGTGATGCGATATGGAGCTTGGAAGGACGATCCCGAAGTGTTTGGCCAATTAGGTTGGGCCATTCCAGGCGGCGAAATCGACGTTTCGATAGCCGCAGCCGGCTTGACTCCGAACAGCGCCATTTTTGCGGATGGCACCTTGGTTGCCGTGGCCATGCTGAGAGAGGAAATCCGCCCTGAGGTTCCCCAGTTGGTCAAGCAATTGACCGCGCTCGGCTATTATACGGCTTTGCTTTCCGGGGATGATCCTGAAAGAGTGACGGACTTCGCACGTCAATGCGGTTTTCAGCACTATGAAGGTGGACTCACCCCTGAAGAAAAGCAAACCGTAGCTCGGCGACTGAAGCTAAGCCATGGCCTCACCTTGGCCTTAGGGGACGGTTTCAATGACAGCCTTTTATTAGGCGAGTCCGATATCAGTCTGGCCGTTTCAGGCGACATGCCCATGGTAGCTGAAGGGGCGGATATTCTTTTTACCGGAGAGAGCCCGGCGGCCCTCCTCCCTTTATTGGACATTGCCCACGGGGTACAGAAGAGCCTACGCGCTGGCTATATCGTCTCAGGGTTATATAATGCCGTGGCCATATCGGCTGCCTTTTTCGGGTGGGTCAGCCCGCTCTTCGCCGCCGTGCTCATGCCTATATCAAGCCTAAGTTTGGGCCTTACTGCTTTCCTGGCCATTCCCCGCGTTTCAAACCGCAAATAAATATTTCACAGGCGCAGAGAAGTTCTACGGTTTTAATGGGGGCGAGGCCGCCCCCTCGGCCGAGCCTCCGCGCGCGGCACACCGCGCTTGCGGGGTCTCAGCCTACCCCCACCGCCCCAAGGGGCGCCTCCCCTGGCTGCTTCATTTTTTTTTGTCCTCGATCCAGGCCGCTTCTCCGTCTAATGAATCGCGAACCCTTTCCATTCACAAATCAGGAGGATACACATGGGTCCCTTTAAAAAGCATTATGCCATCCCGACTCTTTTGGCTTTTGCCTTGGTCGGATGTTTGGGCATCGAATCCGGAGATCACAAGTCCGAGTCCAAGCAGGAGGACTCTGAACTCCAATACGCATTGAGGGAGTCCCATTCGGGAAAGAAAGTAAAGGTCACCTATGTGGCCGTAGGCAATAGCCTAACCTCCGGATTCCAAAATAATGGCCTACGCCGGGACTGGCAGGAAGCAAGCTATCCGGCCTTGATTGCAAAGGCCATGTCCATCGAGGATTTTGAGTTGCCCCTCATCGATACTCCGGGGATAGGCTTGCAACGCATCAATGGCCAACCGACAACACCTTTGATTTTGGAGGGCAATTCGATTGCCCCCAAGATTTTGACCCGCCCTATATCCGAGATGCTTTTAAATGCCACTCTCAACCGGCCTTACAATGATTTGGGCGTGCCAGGAGCCACCACTCTTGATTTCTTGAGAGCGTACAATGCAGCGACTTCTCAATCTCCGAACAACCCCTTTTTCAATATTGTCCTGCGGGGCGAGCAATTTCATAACGCAACCATGCTGCGCCAAGCCGTCATGCTCAATCCCAAGGTGATGACCCTGTGGATTGGCAGCAATGACATCCTAGGGGGTATCACCGCGGGTACTGTCATCGAAGGTACAACCGTTACTCCGGTATCGATTTATACATCCTTGATGGACTTAGGGCTAGACACTCTGCTGCGAGAGACCAAGGCACATCTATTCTTGGCTAATATTCCCGGAGTCACGACCATTCCATTTGCAACGGCCTTGCCCACCGTTGTCATCGGTCCTGATTTTCAACCCGTCCTAGTCAATGGCAATTCCGTACAACTCTTGACCCAGGAAAGCGATGTCGCCTTCGTCCTTTTTCCTGCCTTGGCGGCATTCCAAAGAGGCGTTGGAATCCCAACTTCGCTCGGAGGATCGGGTCAGCCTTTACCTGCCAATCTCACCTTAACACGTTCCGAAGTGGAAATCGCTACCCGCCTCACCGAAGGCTATAATGACTATCTCCGTCGAAAGGCTACCGACAATCCGTCCCGCATTACCTTGGTCGATGTGAACGGACTTCTCACCGACTTGAAGGACGGTAGAATTCCAGGGATTTCCGGGAAGCATCCCCTTTTAGATCCGACAGGGTCAGCATTCAGCTTAGACGGGATTCATCCTAATAATAAGGGCTACGTTCGAGTGGCCAACTTGTTTCTGGAGGCAATCAATCGTGCGCTACACACGAAGTACCGGAAAATTTCTGACCATTGCCAAAGAGGAGAGTAAGCTCTGAACGGATGGGTGTGGGGCTGTTTCTTCCTGCCTCACCCCCTGCCGGATCACAAATATCATAATGTTACCTGCACT
>JAYUVP010000246.1:0-4648 GCA_043753995.1 Fibrobacterota bacterium | reverse complement strand
GAACCCTGGCGCAATCGTCCCACGGCCATGCGTCCCAAGAACTCGGCATAGTCGAGACTGGTGATTTGCATGATGGGATTGGTGGAAACGCCCACGGTGGGAGCCGGAATGCTAGCGACAATCATTTCGAAAACCGGCAATAAATTACTGTCCGGATCTTCCATGCGACGACGGCTGGTTCCAGCGCGACCGGCGGCAAAGACATAGGCGAAATCAAGCTGGGCTTCGCTGGCGCCGAGGTCCACGAAAAGATCGAAGACGGCATCCAGGGCTTTGGCGGGTTCGCAACCATTGCGGTCGATTTTATTGATGACCACGGCCAAGGTGAGGCCCATTTCCAAGGCCTTTTTTGTCACGAAGCGTGTTTGGGCCATGGGGCCTTCAAAAGCATCGACAATCAATAGGGCGCCGTCTACCGTGCCGAGAACGCGTTCCACCTGACCACCGAAATCGGCATGTCCGGGGGTATCGACAATGTTGATCAAATAGTCTTTAAAGACCACCGAAGCGTTTTTCGACAAAATGGTAATGCCGCGTTCGCGTTCCTGGTCATTGGAATCCATGACGCGCTCATTGACCACTTGGTTTTCACGAAAGGCGCCACTTTGCTTCAGCAGGCCATCGACGAGGGTGGTTTTGCCATGATCAACGTGGGCGATGATGGCGACATTGCGAATTTTGGAAGCGTCCATGGTAGGGCAACTTAGGTCAGAGGGTAAGCCTGGATTTGAAAGAATCCGGGAAGGGGGCTAATAGGAGCAGTCCGAAGCGGCTTTGTCAATGCATTGCGGGGTGGTGAGCGCTTGAAATACCGCTGACATCACCTGAAATTGAAGAAAGGCGGCCCGAAAGGGGGCCGCCAGGCGGAAATGCTTAGTCGTTTAACGAACCGGAAGGGCGCGGCCCTTCAAGTCCATGGGACGAATCAGGGTACCATTGGCTCGCAGGAAATGCATTTGCGAATCATGAAACTGCAAGCCAAAGTTCTTGCGAGCAGAGGCCGATTTAGCCCCATTGTGGATAGCCAAAGGTTCAGGTTCGGGCTCAGGCTCAATCACGGGTTCGACGAATTTCCAATTCTCTATGAGCACATCGTCCAAAACGATTCCATTCGTGGGTCTTAGCGGATTAGACCCCTTATTGAAGCTAAACCCGATGCCCGTAACACTTTTTAAATCGAAGGCCTTGGCTGTGGTCCACGTTGGCTGGGTGAGAGGGGTACTTGCCCCAAGTGAAATGGTGTATTTCTTCCACACGGGACCGATTTTTAGCGACATTCCATAATCTGCTGCATTTCGTGCGTTGGTGTCCAAGATATTGAACGAAATGCCGACCACTACGGTGTCAGAATCGGATTTGGCCCAAAAGGAAAAAGCCGTGGCTCCCGTAAAATCGAGGGTATTATTCGGTGAAAAGCGAGTGGTGAAGTTGAGACCCCAGCCAACATAAGGGGCATAACTGCAATTGTCGCCGCAGCCTAATGGGCGATCTCCCAAGGCAAACCCCATGTGCAAGGCATGGGTATTAGAATCACCCAGGCGACCCAGGGGATAGGTTCTCGCGTCATAATTAAAGTTGGTGTCGAAAAATGGGTTTCCCGAAGAATCCAGTGAGGTGATGACGGAATTGCCCTTCAAAGCCGTATCCGCGGCGGATGCTGACCCCACGTCGGTATAGGTGAACCAATATCCGTTCAAAGGAGTACTTTGAATATTTGACTCGAAATCTGCCATGACATAATGGGCTGTATCCGCTGGATTCGGTTGGGCTGATGCCCCCCCAGCCAGGATAGAGACCAAGGTCGCTACCCCTAGCGACCCATTTTTTACCCAAAGATTCAACATGCTATTCCCCTTTAAAATTTCAATTTCTTGAGAAAATCCCAAGCTATATGGCCTTGGAGATTTAGTCATTTGTTGGCTCTTTTTTGCGGTCCGGTCGATGATTTCGCTGAATTTTGCTTCAGCGGGAATACCGTAACCCATTTTTATCGAAAAGAGTTGATCTCTACTTGCTTTCCCGCCTTGTAATTCATTTAACGAATTTTTACCGGTGTCGCTTTTTTGTTTTTATCAGTCGTGGCAACATGAAAAAAACATTCCGTACGTAATTAATACTCCCCTTAAGGCTATAGGAAAAAAATTACGAATAAGTACGCTTGCGAAATGCTGATCCGCCTTTTTTATCCTGGTACCTTGCATGCCAAAATTTTGGCGGCTCTCCTACTGGGTGCCCTGGCCGGTGGCGGAGCCAATGCGATATGGGGTGGAAATAATGCGGGGTTAAAATGGCTTGTGCAACAAATCGCCGAGCCGGTGGGTCAACTCTTTCTTCGCCTAATGCTCCTATTGGTCGTACCGCTGGTGATGTCTTCCTTGGTTTTGGCGGTTGCCGGACTTGGCGATTTACGCAAGGTGGGCAAAATGGGTTTGCGCTGCCTTGGACTCGCTATCGTGTTTTCAGCATGCTCGGTTTTGATCGGTATGCTCCTGGCCAATACCCTACAGCCTGGGCACCGACTGAATCCTGCCATAGCAATCCAAATTGAAAAGGAGAACGCCGAGGAAGCCAAACGGCGGACTGCGGCCGCGCCGGCACTAGAGTCTGCCAAAGCTCCACTGGCGACGGTGATTCAAAGCTTTATTCCCACCAATGTTTTTCATGCCATGGCCAAAGATCCCCCTGACATGCTGGGACTCATGGCCTTTTCCCTTTTCTTCGGGGCTTTGCTCACCTTGATATCTCCCGCCATGGCCAGCCCAGTTTTGGCTTTTGCCGAAGGCATTTATGCCGCGGTTTCTAAGGGCATAGGACTTGCATTGTATTTGGCCCCTCTGGCCGTATTCTGCTTACTCTTCAGCATGACGGCGCGTTTCGGTTTCAGCCTCTTGCCCAGTCTGGCTTGGTTTGTCGCGGCGGTTTTATTGGGGCTATTCCTGCAAGCAGGTTTGGTTTATTCCCTAGCTTTAATTCTACTGGCGCGGATTTCACCGTGGGGATTTTTTCGGCGCATTTATCCTGTGGCCGCGACAGCCTTTTCGACCTCTTCGTCCAATGCCACCTTACCGACCAGCCTAAAGGTATCCGAAGAGGGGCTTGGCATACCCAGGTCCATCGGGAATTTTGTGCTCACCCTAGGCGCAACGGCGAATCAAAATGGCACCGCCTTGTTCGAGGGTGTCACGGTTTTATTTCTTGCTCAATTGGCGGGAATCGACCTCAGCCTGGGTCAGCAAATGCTGGTGGTTTATTTAGCCGTGCTCGGTGGAATTGGTACCGCTGGAGTTCCCTCCGGATCCATTCCTTTTGTCATTGCGGTCTTGGCCACGGTAGGCGTGAATCCCGGACTCATCGCCGTAATATTGGGCGTGGACAGGTTACTTGACATGTGTCGTACCGTGGTGAATGTGACTGGCGATTTAGCCATGGCCGCTTGCGTGGCACGATCGCAAGATTGGAAACCTCCCGAGGGTTTGGCTCTAAATTTCAAACGCAATAAATCCGCAAGCGGCGATCATATCCAAAAGTCTTAGGAATTTTTTAGAAATAAAAATTTGGATTCGCTGAACCAGGGCAACATATTCCTTAATGCAGAGGCATGATTATCATCACTCTGCATCAAGGAGTAGTCATGATTTCGCCGCGTAATGGAAGGCTTTTTTTCTATTCATGCATGTCAGCCGCTATGTTTACAGGCTGCAATCTCTCAAACAACCTCGAAGACAACCTTGCAAGCTCAATCGATCCGGGAACCGGCCAGAGCCTGCAAGCCCGGCAATCGGGGAATGCCACAGTGAAATGCAAAAAGCCAGGGCCGAATCCAAGTTTAAGCAAACAAATGATTTTGAGCGAGCCCTGGAACCTATTCGATGTGACCCGATGGAGGGGGGATGGAGACATGGAGGTTTCTGGCGGTTTTTTCCATGCGATTTCATCAGCATCCTCTACCGCAGCCGATTTCATTTCTCCCTTGCCTTTAGCCATTCCATCGCAAGGTGCGATTTTATTCAGTAATCGAATTCGATTGGTAAATGAAGTCGGAGGATCGGATTTAGAGAGCGGGGCGCTTATCATGGTGAATGTCGATACAGGAGGCGTTTTTAATAATTATGCATTCGTGAATTTCGGCTATACAGCGGCGCGGAACATGGTATTTGTGGAATTGTTCGGTTCCTATCAAGGGCAAGAATTCGATCAAATCAAGGAAATCAGTATTCCCACTCCTGCCTATGAATTTTATGACCTCAATTTATGGGTGCGTCCCAATGGCTATCAAGTTGGCTTTGGAGAGGATGTCTTTGATAGTGTTCGAGTCAGTCAACCATTGACGTCTTTACAACTTTTTGAAGTCGGTGTTTATGGTAGCCGTATTGACTCAACCTCCATTGCCGTATTGGATTCTAAAGTCGGAGAAGGAGAATGGCCCAAGCCTCATCCCGTCAAATGCGGGCATGATAAAAAACGATTCGGCCAAAACAGTCAATTACGCAATACCCATATACGCATGGCCCGGGAGAGAATTAAAAATACTGCGAACCCTTCTTTCGGCCTACGATGTTTGGCGAATATGAAAGAGTTGCCTGTACCGTCTAAATGACTCCTAGGTTAAAATCGGCCCATGCTTTCCGTTGGCAGGGGTGCCCGATGT
>JAYUVP010000245.1:0-19753 GCA_043753995.1 Fibrobacterota bacterium | reverse complement strand
GGCTGCCGGTTCGCTCTGTCTCATTATCGCCTTGGCTTGTGTTGCCTTGGTGCGAGTCATGCAAAAGCAAATGGCCACGACAAATGAAGCGGAAGTGGTCTTGCTTCATGATAATCTGAAAAAAAAAGGGGAATTGTTGGCGGGATTTTTGGGCAGCATTTCTTTTCAACCCGTGGTGACCGGAGATGATTTCACTTTAAACTCCTATGCCGAACAACTTTTCACCGACCGCGAAGTCGTTTGGATGGAGGTTAAAAAAATCGACGGCGCGGTGGTGCTTAATCGAAAGGCCGATACCTCGCTCATCACCGACAGCTTGCCCACCTTTGAGAAACCCATAGCCTTCAGTGGGGCGCCGGCCATAGCGACGGTGAAACTGGGTCTTACAGATCGATTCATACACGAGGCGTCGGTGGCTAAATCCGCCGAGATGAAGTCGCAAATACGTCATTTTATTTTGCTCTGCGTCGTCTTCGCCTTGGTGCTCAACGGCCTCATCGCTTTGGTGCTTTTCGGCGCCCTCAAGGTGATAGTCTTGCGTCCCCTGGCTACGGTGAGCGATCGCTTGAGGGATATTGCCCAAGGGCGTGGTGACCTCACCCAGCGCATCGGCCTCACTTCAGGCAATGAAATGGGGATCATGGCGCGATTGTTCGACGAAGTGCTTTCCAAGCTACAAGGCGTCATGAAACAGGTATCGCTGCAAACCCAAGCGCTTACGGGTTCGGCTCAGCAACTCGCCGCCAGCAGTGCCGCCATGAGCGCGGACAGCGAGAAAATGGCCAAGGACGCCGAAGCGGTGAATTCAACCGCCAGCGAGGCCGCAGGAAAAATGAATAGCGTAAGTCAGGGCGTTGAGGGCATTTTTCATAGTGTCGATACCATTAGCACATCGCTATCGCAAATAAATAGTAGCCTCACCGAAGTGTCCGGCAATTGCCAGAAAGAGAGTAGCATTGCCGAGGAGGCAAATCGCAAGGCCAAGAATGCGCAATCCCAAATGCGCAATCTCGAGAAAGCAGCCGAAGAGGTCGGAAAAGTCCTCGAAGTCATCGGCAATATCGCCAAGCGAACCAATCTTCTCGCGCTCAATGCCACGATTGAAGCCGCCCGCGTTGGCGAAGCAGGCAAAGGTTTTGTCGTGGTAGCCCACGAGGTCAAGGACCTCAGCCATCAAACCGCCCAGGCCACCAAGGAAATCGCGAAAATAGTCGATCTTATCCGGGGTAATACGCGAGATTCCTCCGCCTCGATTGAGGAAATTGCCGCCATCATTTCCGAGGTCAATCAAATCGCTACCGTCATCGCGGCGGCTGTTGAGGAACAATCGGCGACGGTCAATGAAGTCAATGGCAGTCTTTCCGAGGTCAATCGCACGGGTCAAGCCATGGGGGACAATCTCAATTCCACCACCACCTGGGTGGGCGAAGTCTCCCAGAATTTTGGCCGCGTCGTGCATTTGGCTGAGGGAACGGTCACGGGTGCCCGCACCACCAGCAATAGCGTTTCTCAGCTCGAAACCATGGCCAAGGAAATGAGCGCTATCGTCTCGCAGTTCAAATTTTAAGCGGGAGAGGTTTCTCCCGCGGTCGAGCCTCCTCGTCGGTGTTTGGACGGGGGGCTGATGTTCGGCCTGAAAAAAGGCTCGCGGTCCTCGGCCCCCAGGGAAATGCTTCGAAGCGATCGGCCTGCGGAGCGAGCCTTTTTTCAGGAGCTCACCGCCACCCCTCCGCAAATCCGTGGAGGCACGGCCCACGTGCAAATCCTCTCCATGCGCTAGGGGCCGCGGGGTATTTCCCTGGAGAGAAACACAGCGACTGCGGGGGCTCTCCCTGCCCTCTCTACGGGGGCCTGGCCCCCGTAACGCCCCTGTGACTCCCCATGGATGATTTGATTTCCCTGCGGGCGCGAAGGTGGTCGGCGCTGTGCGCCTTCCTGTTCGCGGGTATCAAAGAATAGCCGAATAGACTCCAGAGGATATCGTCGTGCGCCAAGGGTGGCGGTGGACGTCTCCGAAGGGGTTCGCTCCGCAGCGAGTGAAACGAGTGAGGACCGCGAGCCTCGGCGGATGACGGAAACGTCAGCCACCCGCCCCTTTGCTCGATTTCATTGAGCGTGAGATCTGTCCTTTTTTCTATAACCGAGGTGTGCGCGAGTCCAAGGCGAAAGTCGTTCCATCCTTCGCATCTCTCACGGAGGACATGGATTTCTTGGAGCAGCTGATTCCAAAAAATCCCACGAAGAGAAAATGAGAATTCTCCGTTTGGTATCGAGGAGCCCTCTTTTGAGTGAAAAGGCATAGACGGAATTGTCGTTCGAATTCCGCTACTCCAGTCTTTCTGATATCGCTTTGATTTGGGTATTCATCACATTGCATGGGAGAGTGGGACAATCGTGCTCCGGTATCGTTCTCGTTTTGGTCTTCCCATGACGTCGAACCTAATAGGCGCAAGCAAGTCTCGTGGATGTCTTCGTAACATATAGGGTACGGCACTGCTCAGGCCGTATTCAAAGGCGCCCACGTCCATTGGTCCCACCGAGGTTCGGGAAATAGCCGAGGCATTTCCGGCATACTGGAATAGGGGAACCAGGGGGATGTCGTTTGCCGATCCGGGATTCACCCCCCTATTCAAAGCCGGGGAGCCTGCAGTGAGATGGTAATCATAGCCCGCGCGATTCACGAAACCAGGGTTGGACGAATTCAAGTTTCCCGCCGTATCTCCCGCGCCGTTTAGAACCGTGCCCGGCCCCACGAAAAGGTTGTTCACCAGTCGAACGGTGGTGCCGGCGGCAGCTCGGATGAATATCCCCGAGGCGTGATCATTGACTAAGGTATTGCTGGCCACGTACAGATCCGTGCCCCCATTGGTTTGGCTTTCCGCCCCAAAGGAAATCAAGGTGGAATTGTCCTGCATGGGGCCTTGCTGGATGACATTGCCGATGACATAGGACGTGCCCGCGTCGGGGATGTCGATTTGATAGCTGGAATTTCCGCTCGCCTCGTCCATAAGGCGATTGTACAGGATGTGATTGGACCGCGCACGCGTCTTCACCAAATGGCCGACCTTGGCGTGATGGCTATTGCAATAGCGCAAGGTAAAGCTGGCGATATTGGAGATATACATGTTGTGGCTGTAACCATCACCGAAACCATTATCCGCGAATTCGGAATACTCGACGACTACCATGCTATTCGCCCCGCCCCCACCCAGGATGCCGTTTTCATTGCCGTGGAAATAGCAGCGGCGCACCGTTAGACCCTCGCCATCTTGGCGCATGCCCGCACCGTTTTCGTCAGGAACCTTGGCGCCGGTGAATTCAATATTTTCCACGGTAGTATTGCGCCCTTGAATGACCCAGATTGCTTTTTGATTGGGAATGACGGCTGGGGCCACGAGCCGGGCAAAGGTTGCGGTGCCACGCAACACAAGGTTATTCGCCCGCCAGGTCGCTGTCTCTCCCTTATAAGTTCCGGCAGCTATTTCCACCGTGTCGCCATCCTGCGCCACGGAGGCTACTTGCATGGGCATGGTATATGTTTTATCAGGCCCCACTTGAAGCTTGCGCGCCTCGGAAGAGCCAAGCGCACACGCGAAGATCCACACGGGCGTGAAAAACCTCAGGACTTGTTTCATGGATTCCTCGCTTTTCATTCCATGAGTTTTCCACTCAGGTCGTAAATCCGGGCTTGTGTGCCTTCGCCGATGCGGAGGCGTAGATTCAGTCCGCGAGGATCGAATATCAGGCGAGGTAGGCCGGTGGAGCGCGGAGATTTTGCCTGGGGCCTTACCGCCATTCCCAGACGCAAATTGGGGACCACGGCGAATTGGGGTGTGGAGGAATAATCCTGCTTGGGATTGCGGGTTTGGTATTTCGCCCAAGCTTCTTTCGCAGAAGGAAGTCCTGCATCCACGGCTGCGGCCAAGGCGGGCTGCATATTGGCGCCGTACCCGGTGGGGCTTTCTGGATAACCATCCATGGCTGTTCCCGTGCAGGTCGCGGTAGGGAAATTGGCCCGATAGATTTCACCATAGGACACGTAAAAGCGGGATTTATCCGCCGGGCCGATTTGCTGGCTATACGCCGAAGCGTGGAGCCAGCAATAACCGGTGTCGGCCATGCGGCCCACCACAAACTGGCCTTTCCAATCCATCAACTCCTTTGCCTTTGAATATCCCATCCGGACGAGATCACCCACCGAGGAAGTAAAGAAATCATCCTGCCAGGGCGCGATACCGTAAGGCTCGTAAGCAAATGCGCTTCCGCCTGTGCCAAGCCATCCCAAGCGACTCGCCGAAGAACCGCGTGCATTGGCCTGATAGAATTCCAGGTTATGGCCAATCTTTTCAGTGAAATACGCTTTGAGAGGATGTTTATCTGGGGTGATAAAGGCGGCATGGCCCAAGGTGCGCAGCGACCAAGCTTGGCCTCTGATCTGCGACCATTTCAGCAGGCCCTTGGCGAAGTCGCGATAGTACGGATTCGCGATCACCATATTCCAATTGGCCCAGAACTGCAATTCTTCCAGGAAGAAAACATCGCCGGAGATCAGGTAAGGCAAATAGGCAACGGAGGGCTGATGCGCATCGTCCGGAGAATGCTTTTCCAGGCCGCTAGTCACCTCCGGAAATTGTTCCTGCTTACCCGTGGTTGGATTGTGGGTATCACCTGGGTTACCCAGCAAGGTCATGTAGGGGAAATCATCTAGGGAAACGGGCAAGTCCTTGGCCTTATCTCGATAATGGATTTGATAGCTTCCGCCCGCCATGCCGTTGGCCAGCACATTGTCGCGCGCTCGGGAATCCATGCTCAGCAAGTAAAGCGCGCAAAACCGGGGCAAAGGCCCGATATCGTCATGGGCTCCCGTCGCAGGCATATAGGAAGTCAGGTTCCCCTCCGACATCGGTTCGAAATCCGTCGCCATGGCGGACAGCGTCGAGGCCCCCGGTTTAATGGATCGATCGTATTCGGGTACGGCCCCGGTGGAGATCAGGTAGTCGCGATCCAAGGCTGCATCGAGGTTTGGCTGCGTTCCCCACCAGAGAACCTTGCGCCAGCGGGAATGATGGGTATGGGGTAGAGCCGTTTTGGAAAATACAGATGATCCCGACTCGATACGGATATCATAGGTGAATCCCGAGGGGCTGGGTTCATAGGCCCAATTATTTTCCAGGGTAATACCCGTGCGCACGCATTTGAAACCGGCATAGGCGCGGACCTCGAAACGGACATGGAGATGGGGATGCGGCTTGCCCGTGGCATCGGCGAGCGGAGCCTGAACCAACCATTCCGAAACCAAAGGGCCATTCAACCAAGCCTCAATCTTTCCTGCGGTGACGGCGGCCTGCAGAGCTGCCCGGGCGGAAGCCGTATACGCGGAGCCCCCTAGGGTCATGGTGACGGTAGCATCGTAATCCGTGGCGAGAAGAGCAGAGGGCAATAATGAGGCCGATACCGAGGAAGGATCCGCGGCCTGCAAGGCAACGGCCTCCGATCCCTTCGAGGCCAGGCTATGCCGCAAAGTGAGTACGACATGGCGCAAGGAACCGTCGGCATACGTGGCCTTGGGATCGACTTGGATGGAAACGGAAGATCCTGCCGCAGTCTTGGCGGCCAGCGTTTTCCCTTTCGGAATATCTCCGAGCGCGAAAACATATCCCACGGTCACCGGCTGGTCCTGGACGGCAGCGGCCCCTGTAGCGATCAAGGTCAGCTTGGGTTGAGCGCTGGCGATTCCCAGGCAGGCCATCGCACAGGCAGATAAAAGCGGAAAGGGGGTTATCATGGGTTGGCCTTTCGGGTGGAATGTGATTTCTCGATCCGCCCGCGAGCATCCGTTCTTTCGGAGCGACGATGGAACCGCACTCCCGTACCCGCTAGGGTCATCGAGAGCGGCGCTCGCCTGCGATACGTGACGGATCGCACCGACGATCCCGCTCCTTGGGTATGCTTGTAGAAGTAGACATCGGATTCGATGCCATTGGCGAGGATGAATACATTGTCGTCCGGGATATACTGGAAGCGCCCATAGGTCCCATTTTCCAAAGGCTGAGCCGGGGCACCTATTCCAGATTTACGTGACCAAACTTTGCTGGCCATATCCAGTACATAAGGCCCTCCGCCCAGCCAACCCACAATGGCGTCGGCCTGGGAATCATATCCTGCCCCTATTGCTCCCCGGCGTGTAAGTGAATCGTCACCCGTGGTTTTCCATTGCGCGGAAACATCGCGGTTACCCGCGATATCGTAGACCAGAAATTCTCCTGCGCCCACCGTGAAGAACAAACCGCGGCGAGGGTCCACCAAGGCCTTGGTCGATGTCCAAGTATGGGTTTGCTCCAGAACATGTTCCCAGGCATTCTTGTCGAAATCGTAAGCGGATATCCAATTCGGATCGCGCATGAACACCTTACGCGATACCGGATCATAGGCACTGATGAAGGCGCAACAATTGGTGGTGGGACGATTGGAGTTCCCGGAAGGGGCCATGTAGTACCACTTCTTCGCGGTTGGATCGAAAGTCCAAGTCTCCTGCGTGCCATACCCGTTCCCGGCCATGGATCCGCCATAGCCGAAAAAGCGATCGGCATGAGTGATGAAGGTCAGGCCGTCATAGGTATGGCGGGAGATGGGAGTGGTGTCCGGCAGGGGATCCTGCGACAAGCGGGTTGGCGGGGAAGGGTCGGTGAGCCTTTCCCACTTCAAGGTTTCCACGTCGAAGGCGTACAATTCATTCCCGTAATAATCGCCATGGCCGCCGCCCCAAACCAGCAGCTTTTTCCGGTTGGGATCGTAGGTGGCTCCACTCCAGGCTTCCATGACCATGCGGCATCCGGAACCGCCCCGGATATCCGGAAATTGCGATTCCCAAGCACAAACGGGACGCATTGCCGTTCCCTGCGCCCGGTACCACGAATCCGCCGGCAGGTTTTTCAGCATCTCATTGGCCAGCGCGCCCGTGAATCCCAGGACTGCCATTGCGCTTGCGATTTTGACCGGAAGGGGGTTTATCATGGACTTTCCTCCGGGATAGGCTGGGAGGGTTCCCGGATATTGGCGGGCAGGCGGCCGTTGAGGTTCAGGATGCGTAGGCTGCCGGGAGTTTTGGCGGGAACTTCAAGGGGCCATCGGGAGGTCGAACCGAAGGCTGAGATTTGGCGCATCCCGGGGCGAAGCAGCGGGGCCCGTCTTAGGGTCGCCGCGCCCAAGCTATGGCGATAGAGGAAGGCCTCCCGAACACTTACGTAGTGCCGGAAGATCAGGATGACGCCGTATTCGGGAAGGGGCACTTGCAGCAGGGACTCGCCTCCTAGATCCGGTTGAGACTTAAGTCCGGAAAGCCGGTTCCACTCATCCTTCCCGGCATCGAATTCCCACCAGGCTTTGTCCGCCATCCGGTAGACGAGGAATTTTCCATTCAAGGGGTCGACGCTCTTCAGGGCTTCGTTATCCTTGATATTGAAAGGCGCATCGCGAAGACGCGTCAACTTGAGCTGCGCGTCGAGGAGGTAATGGACCTCGCCCCGATCCACCCCGCTGCCAAGCCACATCTTCTTGAGTGTAGGACTGTATTCGGAGAATACGTCGTAGTCGCCCCAAGGGGCGGCTTCGCCCCCCTTTATCTCAGCCCATGCGTTGCCATCAAACCAGGCCGCGCGGCCATTGCCCGAGGTGAGGACGAGACCGCCTTTTCCGCCGTTGAGATCCGGAAACCAAGTGAGAGCCACGGCGATGTTCGCGGGTAGGGGATGCTCCGGCAAGGTTCCCCAGGTCTGGCCCTTCCAGGTCTTAATTTTCTTATCGTCCCAGAAGGCGAAATAGTGCAGCCCCGTGGAAGGATCGAAAGCGTTGGCGTCGTACCCGTGACCGGACCCGGTAAAAGGGGTCGGCTGAATGTCCCAATGATCGGTAGCCTCGTCGTAGGTGATACGCTTGTAGATGGCCGGGTCGGCGCAGCAGGTTCCCGGTCCTCCCACCCAGGCCATTTTCTTTTTAACGGGATCCCATACGCCGGAATCGGTGTAATACAGAAGGCTGACATCCATGGGGAGGGCATCTAGACTGGCGTTCGCCGGCAATTTCACAAACGTGCGTTCAGGCAAGGCCAGGGCCAGGTCGCGCAATACCGAGGCGTAGGACAAACCGACCGATATTCCTGCAAGAAGCAGGAAGAATGCCATGCCTGTGAAGTTCATGGATTTTTCCGCCCGTTAAAATCCCATTGCCAAAGTGCCGGCAGTCGGAAACCGGAGGAAGCGCGTCGTGATAGATTGCGCACCGAGCTAGAAGCGGCGTGCTTGTACAGATACACCTTTTTCTGGGGTGGCGACATATAAAAAACCACTCCATGCTCGGGAATTGCCGTGGCCATGACTGCCACCGCGTTCGTGGTGCTGTTGAGTGCGCGCGGCGGGCTGGTGAGTTCGGTCCATGTATTGGACCCGGCCTGATAGGCGTAATACTTATTGGAATTGGCTAAAAGAAGCGGGGTGCCAGTGACGGGATCCACAGCGAGACTGGATCGTATGCAATCGAAGTTTTCCGGCGCATCGGCTAAGCGCGTCACGCGATTAGAATCATTCATGGAGAAGAAAGCGCGAGAGCCTGCGCCGCCTCCGCCGCCAAAATACAGCTTGCTGTGCACAAAGCTATACTCGGCCGTATTGCTGTAATCACCCATAGCCAGGTCCTTGGCCACGGTTTGAATTTGGTGGGTGGTGGGATCGATGAGCTGCACCAGGCCACCATCACCCACCGCCGTCCCGATCACATAGGCGAGTTTACCGGAAGGCAGGTATTCTAAAGCACTGGCCCTCGCGGCAGATAGTCCGGTTTGATTCCATTCGGTCCAAATTCCGGTACTGACCTTATAGGCCATGATTCGTCCCATAGATTGGTAATAGAAGATGCCCTGCACGGGATCCATGGTTCCGTCGTCATATCCGTGGTTGAAGCAGCCGGTATATCCAGGCAGTCGCATGCAGTCGGGAGCATTGGTTTCATTGGTCCAGCGATTGGTGGCCGCGGAATATCTAATGAAGCCGAAAGGCTGCAAATGGGGTGCGCCCGCCCAGAACAATTCTTGCGAAGCCGGATTCCAGGCCAGGTAATTGGACCAAGTGGTATGCATGTCGCCATACCAGAGATCCCCGTTAACGTTCTTAAAAAGCAAGGTGTCATTCGCAAGATTCAAGGTGGTGAATTCTTGCCATGTTCCCGGTTGCATTCGCGCGGCGGCGTCAGCGAGGTCGGTTGCTTGCGTGGTCACCACGTTGAAGCCCAATAGAATCCAAGCGATAGGTTTTTCAAATTTCATGTCGAACTCCTATTTCGAATATCCTAGTGCTTGAAGTCTTCTGCGATCGGGAAAGGGGCCTCGCCTTCACCATGATATTCGTAGGCCCCCACGTCCGGGAATCCATCACGCGGGCGGTCCATGAAATCGACGGAATGCACAAAGGGGCGCACAGCCTTGCCCACAAGTGTCGAACCCCCACCAGGGTAAAACGAACGCATGCTTGCGTCACGGAAATCCCCCGGCGTTCCCGAAGAAAATCCGGGAAATGAGAAGTCCGAAACATTGCCCACCAGGGTCCCGGTGCCGGACAGAGACAGGCCGCCTGAGGTTCCCAATACGGCATTGTTGGCGAATACGCAGGTGCGAGAAGAATCCCAATTCGAGAGGACAATATCGCCACCCCCGAAAAAGGTGTTTTGATAAATGGCCAGGTTTCGTGGCGCATTGCCGGCGGGGGATTGTCCGTCACCGGTATAGCGGAAGGAATGCAGCAAGGTGGAGCAGGCAAAGACGATATTGTTGCGCACTGTGGCATCGCTATAGGCCGCAATGCCTTCGAGCGAATTCCAGACAGCATTGCCTTCAACCAAGGAAAAGTCCGCTGCATTGACCGTCCCATTGGCGCCAAATACCCGGATTCCCAAGGTGTTATTGTCGTGCACGACATTGTCCCGAATGGTGATGCCCATGGCGCCGAGGAGCGCGGAAATGCCCACGCCGCCATTGGCGTCGAAGCCGCAATGGTGAATCCAATTATTGTCCAACTCCCAGAGCCGAGGCATGAAGTTTCCGCTGAGATCGCCCAGGCGAATACCCGTTCCCTGATCGCCACGCACATGGTGGATATGATTGCCCTGCACAACGACATGATGGTGATTCCCTTGGGAATTGATCCCCATTCCGCCGACATTGTGGATGTGAAGCCCTCGCAGACTAATATGATGGCTGACTCCCTGCTGTCCGAACTTGATGGCGTCGCAGCCCTCCGGGGTGCTGTCTATTTCAAGGCCGCGTATTTCGAGGTAGGCCGCTCCTACAATGTCGATGAGATTGCTAGCGGACGAAATACCGCGTAACACAGGCGTTTCCCCGGGGGCATTGCGCACCTGTATCCAAGCATCGGGTCGTCCTTGTGCGGACAAGGTGAGATTAGATAAAGCATGAATGCCGCCGCGCAAATACAAGGTGTCCCCAGGGCGCAGGGAGTCCGCAGTCGATTGAAGGTCTTGGCCCGCCGAGATATAAAGGGCACGGAAGGTTTGCGGCGCACTTCCTACAGATAAAGCTTCGGCCTCGATGCCCGGCGGCAATTCCAAAGACTGGAATTCCGGCTGTTTCATGAGCGGGAGTAAAGGGGGTGGGGTATAGCGCAGGGTCCAATTTCCGGCGGGGACGGAATCCAATCGTATCCTGCCGACGACATCCACGCGTGAGGAAAGCAAGGTGCCGGGCAAATAAAGGTGGCCGCCCTCGCTATGCAAGGAGGTGTCTGAAATATTTGCAGTCACAGTTCCAGTTCGTTTCATGAAGAGAGTCCCCGCATCCGCATTGGCGCGGGTTACGGACAAACGAGCCATGACGCGGAGACCCGTGGCCGGGTCCCAACCTGTAAGCACGTAATTTCCTCCAGGCGTCCCGGAAAAACGAAAGCGCCCATCAGGCCCAGATATGGCTTGAAGGGAATCCTCTCTAGGATCGGAGGAAACGGGGTTGAAATCCTTTGGGAGCAGGCGTAAAACCACACCCGGCAATCGGTTTCCATTCTCATCCATAACGACACCGACCGGATTGCCGATTTCGGAGCCACCGGCGAGGCGATCTCCCGGTCCGCATTGGAGCAGTCCAAGGGCGCAAAACAAAAGCGAAAACCATTTAGAACCCGGCTTCATTCCCGGCCTCGCGATGTGGGAAAGAGTTGGAAGTTCGCGTGATAGACCCGATCCTGACCCGAGTCGGATTCCGCGATTTTCAGCAAGCGCTTGCGCAGCATTTGGATTTCCGATTTGACTTGGCGGAATCCTTCGCGGGAAAGCCCCAGCACTAGGCAAGAAATGTCCCGCTCCTGGGCAGGCACGGAATCCAGGGACGCACCTGCTAGGGTGAGGTTTTGCAAATGGAAATTGTGCACGGCCAGCGACTGCACCTCATCGCCCGTGGTGAGGATGCGATCGGCTTGCACATAACGGCTGCCTTTTTTTTGAATGAGGCCCAACTTGAGTAGCAGTCTCACGCTTTGGTTGGCCAGCCGAGCCGGGATGGGGGGGCGCAATTGCTTGCCCAGCAAGGCATAATCTTCCCCGAAATCGAACCAGTCCAATAACTCTCGTATGGAATTGTGATGCCACTTAGAATAAAACTCCCATTGATCGCGCAGTACCAGCCGCCCAGGGCTACGAGGATTGTAAGCCGCCAATTTTTCGAAATAGAAGTTACGGAGCTTGAGGGATTCGGTTTGATTGAATGCCACTAAATCCTCGAAATAAGAAAACGCCTTTTGCCCCAGCTTCAAGGCCTTTCCCATTTTGGCCAAAGAGTCCTTGGCCAAATTTTTCCTTCCGTCTATGACCAATTTGAGAAAGCTTTTGGATTTGAATCCTGCTCGATTTGCGAAAAACTGATAGGAAAAATTGGGGTTTTTAGCCTTTTCTTCGAGGTAATAATCCCGCAAAAAATCACGGTAATTCATGTAGCCGAAAATATTGGGCATGCCATTTCCAGGTGGGATCCTAGGAAGTATACCGTCTTTAGACCAAGGTTTGGATTTTAAAATGCAGAAATCGTTTTCTTTTTAGAAAACGATTTCAGTCTGCAAAGGTTCTCAAGGGCCGAGAATGTGCAGGAATAGATTGATCCCGAGCGGTTCCTGCTCGATTAGGATCCGTTCCGGTGGGACTCCGCAGGATTCCGCCAGCCTCTGTAAATCGGATTTGCTTCGGTAATTCAGAGGCCAATCGAACAGATACATATAGGCCCGCGACGGATTCTCCGGCGAATAATTCCCAATGACCAATCGCCCGCCAGGTCGCACGGACTTCAGCATCCGCCTAAGCAATCGACGGAAAAGCCCGTCCTCGAAATAGTCGAATAGGCCTGCCGACCAGATCAGGTCATAGGTTTGGCTGGGAGAATAGGTTATGGCGTTTTCCTGGAAGAATCGCACTCGATCGGCGTAATCACGGCAAACCTGGGTGGCGTGGGCGATGGCCGCCGGATCTTGCTCCACACAATCGATACGAATATCATTCGAAGCGTTCAATGCGAATAATTCTCGCATATCGCTGCCAGGTCCGCTGGCGACGTTCAGGGCTTCTAAGGGCCGTCCTACCGGCCGGGGAAGCCTTCCGAATAATTCGAGGAAATAGGCTTTTCTATTCCGCACGGCCTGAGTGCCGGGCTGGGCTTGGTAGAACCGGTCCCAATTAGCCAGTCGATCGGTCGGACAGATATAACCGGAATAAATCCGTTCGATGATTTCGAAATCGCCCGCAAACCCATGCGGCTTGTGCAAGGAAAAACCTTGCATTGTCTCGGTCGAAAATGCGTCGTTGAATGCGACCAATACTGCAGACAATTCTTTCGGTCCGAACTCCCCGAGTAAGCCAAGGCGATAAATACCATCGAGCATCCATTCCAGGGCTAAGTAATCCTCGGGCTGAGGTCCGCCGGTTTCTACCCATGCCTCGATTCGCTCGGTACAAGCCTCCAGGAATGGTTTCCCCAAGGTTTTCGTATACAATGCCGTTAGCGTTGATTGATTATCCGCATCCATAAAGCCTCCATTTTCTGTGAAGTTGGATGCGACAGAGGCGGGAATTGCCTCACCTTACTGCGACAGGGGGGCTGATGCTCGGTCTGAAAAAGGCTCGCGGGGCCCCGCCCCCCGTAACGCCCCCGTGACTCCTATGCTTCACACTTTCATGGCATGGGACAATACCAAGCACTATTCTCAGACTACGAGCCTCAGGGAACTCCCTATTTAATTGGCGGTTTCCAACTCATCGGCAACGCGTCGATCGAGTAACGACTGGGTTACACCCCTAACCCGACCCTCAGATTCGGCATTCCATCGCTTGCAGGACGCATCTCGTCGGAATGAATTAAAACCACAATTCCGACATGCCTAGCTTGGTCTTCCATCAAGCCCGATGGAGAATGACAAATGACACTTGGCGCTGCTGAACCACTTCCATCCTCAGCCTTTTGTGAGGACCTTCATAATGCCCCTGAATTTTTTTTGAAACCCAATTGTAAAGTCGAATTCTCCTCGCCGATTCTGGATGAAAGAGCGTTTCAAAAACTTTATCAACAAAACCAACGGAAAATATTTGCCGTTTGTTTCAACATCATGAAAAATCATCAAGATGCGGAAGATGCTTGTCAGGAAACCTTTATCCGGGCTTGGCAATTTCGATCGGAGTTCCGAGGAGAAAGCGCATTTGCGACTTGGATCACGAGAATTGCCTTCAACTGTTGCTTCAACAAGCTGAGAATTTTCGAAAATAAACCGGCAAGCACCTGGACCCATTTGGAGGAAGTCAGTGAACGGTATACAGCTTGCGATGATTTCAAACTTTACGGGTTCTTCTTAGAAAAAGCCAAACCTCGTCTTGGAAACAAACAACGCCTGGTGCTCAGTCTTATGCTTGACACGGGTTTAAGCTTTACAGAAGTGGCCGGCCAATTGAAGGTTTCCCGTCCAGCCATTTCCAAAATCGTATCAGGAATCCGAAGGAAATTGGCAAACGCTGGGAAAAAGCCATTGCGCCAAAAAAAACCGCCAACTTTTTATCAAACCGATTCTGGATTTCATCCGGGAAAATAACCCGTTTGTCTCCATCGGAGGTGATTTCGTCGGAGTCACACTCCCAAAATCCTCGCTTAATCTAGTTTCATGCCGCAATGACGAGGCATACAAATTGGAATGAGCGAAGATTCGCTTCGAGATATACGCTTTGAATCGCCGAGAGTCTTGGCGCGTTTCCGGTGTTTTGTTCACAACCACTTCTGGAGAGGATGTCGATTATGGCAATACAGAACCTAGACACAATGGATAAACCTGGGAAGGACGCTCCGGAAGTAACCGAGAAAAAAATGAAACAGGAGCCGAAATCCCCCGAGATTGAAGGTCTAGGTGCCCATGGTCTAGATGAAGATTTCGATGAAAATATTCCAAAGTTGCTCGAGGAAACCCAAGGGGGAATTCTAAAAAGCCATGGGCGAGAACATAGCCGCTTAATGTTCATTCGATTTGATTTGCGCACCCAAAGTCAACAAGATGCAACACGCAAGTTGATAGGATTGCTTGCACATGGAGTTGTGAGTAAATCCAAGTTAAGTGCAGGAATTGACGAAAACAATTTGCAATTCTTAGCCAATAGCGAAGAATTGAAAGAATTGGTAGATCTTGAATTCAGGATCACTTCGGCTTTGGATCAGCATGTCAATGCGGAGGCTTGGAGTAGTAAGGATTCCGCGCCGGACTTAATAACGGCTATGCATGTAAATCTTATGCTTTCGGCTGCGGGTTACCGAGCCTTGGGATTCGCAGAAAACGAAATCCCCGAGGATGACGGATTCAAGCGCGGCATGAAACACCCTGCTACCTCGGAATACCTCTCGGACCCCCCGGTGGAGTCCGAATGGGAACCGACCTATCGTAACGAGCTCCATGCTTTATTGATTTTGGCGGATGATGATGAGGACCGGTTAGATAAAATCGCGAAAATCATTGGCAATTTAATAAGCAAGCACGGAATCCTCGTCCGGACCGAAAAAGGAAGGGTGCTTCGCGAAGGGGCCACGAAGGCAATGAAATTGAGGGAACTCAAACAGCTTCCTTCCATCGAGCATTTTGGCTTCCGGGATGGAATCAGTCAGCCACTTTTCTTCCGGAAGGACATTCAGAAAGCGCGCGAGCAAGGGCTCGAATATATTCTCACCTTGCCTATTCGACTTGAGATGGAGCAATGTCAAAAAACAAAGCTGAAGAGCGAGGAGAATTTAAATAACCTGGGCACTAGGATTGAAGAAAATAAGGCGCGAGTTATTGAGGGCCTGAAAGAAGAGGATAAGGGAAAATTAGAAGATGTGTTGATTCCGAAGGAAATGATTTTGGATGGTAGGAAAGCTCAAATCAATTCATTGGAAGATCGAATAAAGGAACTTCTTTCATTACGAAAAGACATCAATGCGCGAGTGGCGGCTTTCTTCTCTATACTAGAAGCTGGGGAAGCGAAACTTTCGAGTGCGATGTTTAATTTGATAGGTAGCGGATTCACCCTGTCTTTTATGAACGATGCGGTTTCATCAGTCACGGAAATTATAAACAGCTGGAAAGCCGAATTGTCTTTCGCCTTAGACGCTCAAACAAAATCCATGTCCCAAGAAGATGCCGATCGATGGAAGGGAATACTCAACAAGCCTTCGGAAGCGATAAATCAACAATTAGAGACGCTGAAAGCCCTTTTGGAAGCGGCCAAGAAAATCAGTTCATTCTCTGCTTCTGACCTTCTCCAATACCAGAAGGAAGGTCTTCGCATATTGCATAATATCAAAGGACAATTGGCCCTGCTTGGGCGGAGTCAATGGGATCCTTTCGCGCCTCTTGGCCTCGTCTTGAAAAAGGAAAATGCAAAAGTTTCAGGATTTGGCAGCTTCTTCGTTTTTCGAAAATTAAAGCAAGATGTGGACGCCTTTCGAAAGCTCGCGAAATCCCGGGCATCTCGCAAAACGGCGGAAGAGAAATATGCTTCTGTAGGTTTAACGCAGCCGGAACTTGCGGAAATGGAAGAGGCGCGGATGGTGGGCCGCACCAAAAGCGGTTGCCCACTCGCCTGGGGCGAAGTAGGACCTAGCCAAAAGGAGAAATATACCCCGCCAGAGAATTTCAATTATGAACAAGATTCGCAAGGCCAGAAATGCCCTTTTCATTCCCATGTTCGCACCGTCAATCCCCGCGGATCGACCGGAAGCACCTATGATGAAAGAAGTCGCCGCATTGCCAGGCGTGGAATTCCCTATGAGGACGGTGAGGAAAAGGGCATGCTTTTCCTTTGCGCGCAATCCAATATCCGCGACCAATTCGAATACATGCAGAAATTATGGGCCAATAACCCGGACTTCCCACCTAATGTCTACCCTAATGCCGGGTTGGATCCGCTCATTGGCCAAAAGCGCAGTGCGCCGGAAGGCAATTCCCATCTTGGTAATAACGGCTACGCTTCGCCTTCCGATGCTTATGGTCTAGTGAAACTAAAAGGTGGGGAATACTTCTTTGCACCCTCGCTACCCTTCCTAAAAAATCTTGCGCCTGATATTCAATCCGAGAATAAATCCGCATAAAGCCATTTAAACCCCTGGAAAGGAATAATCCCCATGTTGATTAATTACGATAAATCCAAGATGCGGCAAGTCCAAATCCCCACCTTATTGTCGCTTCTTTATAAAGTCATCTACGACAATGAGGAGAATAAAAACCTCTGGGTTGATGAATCCGTGCAGCGCAAACTCTTGGACAAATACAATATCACCGATCCCGTTTTGCGTGACGCCTTGCTACAGGCCGCCAAGAGCGCTAATGAATGGGCCACACGGTATACCGAAAGTGGTGGAAAGGACGAGACCTTGATCCGCGAGGTGTATACCCAGAACATGCAAACCGTCATGGTTTTTCTGACCAAGGAATGGCATGGCACTGATTTCAGCATAGGCTGGTAACCCGGAATGAAGGACGCTTCGACCCTGGAGAATTCGGGGGGCACGCTAAACGTATTCGGCCTTGAATCCTTCCTAGGTCGTCCCGCGTCCATGGTGTCTCGACTGGGTTCGCTCTTGTCTCCCGGGCTGGTACCGGATTCATCTCTTCGCTGGGCCTTGGGCATCGCGGAAGCCATGCCCTCGGTTTTCGACGCATTCGGTTTCGAGGCTTATTTAGGTCGGCCCGTCGCCGATTTCGCGCTCAGGCTATGCCTTACGCCTTCGTCAGCGCGCGACTTGGACGAAGCATTCTCAGCCGGCGGCGCGCTGAATGCTAGGTCGCACCTTCCCGGGTGGCGTGCTTTGCGCGCCACGGCCCAGGACCTACTTCGTGAAGACTCCCGATTCCGCAGCGATGTCTCCGTGCTATGGGTGACGTTTGAGCGACCAAATGCCGAACCCGACCCCGCGCTCCATGCCTGTTTGGATGCCGACTTGGTTTTCCATGGGGAGTCGGAACCGCTTGATGCGGCAAGGGTTTTCCAAAAGCAAGCCGCTCTGGCCCATATCGGCGATTTGTGGCGGCCTCCTGAGGCCCGCGCTTCCCCCATGGAATCCCTGAGCCGTGCCGCTACCTGGTTAACTGGCAGGGGACGTATTGCGCATGTTTCCTTTGCTCCTTCGCGCGGGAGCGAGGCGTGGAAGACCAGCCTGATGATACGCAAGGACGCCTTGACCGATTTCTTGAATGAAACGGGTTGGGCGGGGGATAGGGCGATGCTGGCGCATGCCGTGAATCTGTTCTGTCCTGACGGTGACGTTTTACGTACAGGTCGGACGGCTGGGCCGGGACCCGAGCGACGCTTCGGGCTTGAAATTTTTTCCGGAGGTCCGATAGAAGACGGGCAGGAGCGTGAACGTATCCTGTCGAGCTTGGTGGATTTGGGATTGTGTTCTCCGGCCGAAAGGGCGGCCCTGCAGCAGTGGCAAGGGGTATCCCTGGAAATCGATCGACTTACGGGACGGCTGTTCATGGCCGTTCGGAAATGGTATGTCAAGGTGGTCCTGGACGAGCGCGCCCAATTATCATGCAAGGCTTACCTAGTTTGGCTTCCTATAACCCCGGAGCCAAAATGCTAGCCCTGCTTGGATTCGAATGGCGAGGCCCCGTCCATCGCGGATCCGCGACATCCCTTTACCGTGCCTCTCGTATTTCCGATGGAATGCAAGTCGTCATCCGAGTTCCCCACGAAGAATATCCCTCTTCGAAAACGGTTGAATATTTGCGGCGCGAAATGGAGATGAGTCGCCTGCTTGAGTCCGTGACCAGAACGGGAGCCCTCGAATTGTCGGAACCAGAATCGGGTATTGCCTTGATTCACGAGGATAATGGAAGTTGGCCGCTCAATGAGGACGTTCCGCCCGAGGGGAGCATAAACGAATTGCTGGGCTTATGTCTGGAAATGGCCGAGCTTCTGGAAAGGCTGCATTTTTCCGGCTATTGTCATCATGCCCTACGCCCTTCCAGTTTTTGGGTGGACTCTCAAGTCAAGGCGATGAGGCTTTCTAACCTAGCCTTGGCTAGGTCCGTACGTGATAGCGGGCTTGGGCCTATGGAACACGGAGCGTGTTGGGAAAGGGATTGGGCCTATCTCGCTCCCGAGCTCACTGGGCGTTTGAGTAGGAAACCCGATCCCCGCTCCGACCTATACTCCTTTGGCGCCGTGATGCAATGGATATTCACGGGAAGCCCGCCCTTCATCGCCCGTAATCCCATGGAATGGATCCATGCCCATTTAGCACGCGAACCCGAACCCCCTGCCCGGAAAGGCAAGGCGCTTCCTCCCCCCATTGTCGCCATCATCCGAAAGTTGCTCGCTAAAGCCCCGGAAAGTCGATATCAAAGCGCCTATGGATTGCGCGCCGACCTCAAGGATTGTTTGGAGGGTGAGCTCTCCGAGGCATTTGTACCGGGCAGAAAAGACGTGGGGGCGGCCTTCCGATTACAGACGGGAATTTTTGGACGTGAAGACGAACTCCGCCTTCTGTCCGATGTCTTTGATAAGGCATGTACCGGGAATGACGCCCTGGTTTTGCTTTCCGGTGAAGGTGGGATAGGCAAAACCACTCTGGTGGCGGAACTCAAGCAATGGTGTCGAGATCGAGGTGCACTATTCACCTCGGGTAAATTCGACAATCACGAAGAGAATATTCCGTACTCGGCCTTCCTGCGCGTATTCAGGGACTTGCTCCATCAGACCCTTGCGAAGGACAGCGCGGTTTGGAAAGAACGCTTCAGCCAGGCCTTGGGGGGATTGGGGAAAGCGCTCTTGCCCCTGGCGCCCGATTTGGAAATGTGGTTGGGTCCGCTAACCGACATGCAGGATGCTCCGCCCTTGGAGGCCAGGAACCGGCTGGATCTGGTTTTCCTCAATTTCATGGGAGCTATTGCCGAAGCACGCGTACCATTAATCCTTTTCCTCGACGACCTGCATTGGGCTGACGCGGCTTCGATTCGCCTTTTCGCCGGCTTGGCTGATTCCAGCGAAAGCGGGTATAGGGTTCTAGTCGCGGCTTATCGTGAAAGCGATCTCAAATCCAATCCCGAAGCGGCTTCGACCGTGGCGCGTCTGGAAGTGAGTCGAGGGGCCAGCCGCATCGCCCTCGGTCCGCTGGAACTCGGCGTGGTCAATGCCTGGTTGTCTCACTCCCTGAACATGCCTCAGACCGAAGTGGGTCCCTTCGCCGAAGCGGTTTACG
>JAYUVP010000244.1:0-12587 GCA_043753995.1 Fibrobacterota bacterium | reverse complement strand
GGTGCTGTCCCGTTTTGAATATTCCCCAAATCCAGTATATGACGGACCAGACATTTGAAAAGTAGTATCTCTTTCTTTGATGAAAACAGTTGAGTTTGTGAGATAAAAGGATTTGTCGTCAAAAAGGTATAGACTCAATTCTCTATACTCGCTCCCTTCTTTTTCCTCGTGGCACATCGGTTTTCCAGATTCGTCCAACCAACAACGTGGTTCAAGCCCGTAATAGGTTGAAAGAATATTTGCAAATTGGCCTATTTCTTTTGCATCCAGAAATACGGCCGCGGCCAAAATCACGAGCACTGCAATTTTCATGGCAAAATTCGGGTTTGTGTTGACTAACCTTTTCATTTTTTACGCCAGTTCCTATGCTTCCAATTCTTGGCGACCCTTTTTCACAAGGTCGGCCCAAGCCAAGGAGTTGATCAAGTTTGCGGTTTGAATCATTGGTTTTTCATCGATAAACTTATGCTTATCGTTTACCTTGTCGATTGACTTAAAAACGCTGGTTACCGTTTGAAGCAAAATCAAACTCTCGTTGCTTCCCACCGGATTCTTTAGGATAACATTCTTAATTCTCCCGTTTTCGTGTTTTAAATACTCCTGAATCGTGTGCGGCAAGTTGTGAATAGGTCCAGAACAATCAGTATGAACGTATAAATACTCCATGCTTAGCTTGACATTCTCGGCCATTTCTCGGAGACTCATTAAATTTTTCTTTTTTTCTTTAAATTCTACCTCGATTTCTTTTATGATGGCAGGATCCAATGGGTTCTCACGCTTTAAATCGGTCTCATTAAGTTCATAATATCGCTCAATTTTTGAGTGAATACCTTTTCTACGTTTCAATCCCTCGACTTCGTAAAATTCGTAAAAAGCTTCGTTTTCCTCGACGCTTGAGTACAAGTATATTTGGGCCTCAATAATTGTTCTCAAAATGGACTTCGCGTCGTGTAACTTACCTCCACGAAGTAAGATTTTAATGGATTCGTAGGAATTGAATATTTTTTGCAATAGGCAAAATGAAAACAGATCAAATCGCTTTGAGGGCTTAACTATTCTGAGTTTTTTTTCAACTAGATTTATGAGGTAGTTCAAGCTTTGTTTCGTCAGCTTGTCAATTCCTGGTTTTTTCATTTCTGCCCCAATCTTTTCATCTCTACTTATCAACGTATTGAAAATTTCGTTGATTTGCAATTCTCTTTCCGGTGCGCGTCTTATCTTCCGTAATTCGTAATTCTCTTCCCCACCCCCCAAAAAATTATTCTCTCAAAAATTGCCGGACGAGCCGAAAGGCTCGGTAGGCAACACTTCGAGGTAAAATTGCGTATAACTCATTGCAGTATGCAATTTCTCACGCACAAGCCTTCATCTAGAACTTCAAGCCTATGACAAGCCAAAGACAGGGTAACCTAGCCCCGATTCTACGCACCCCATACTTCACCCCTGAGGCCATTCTAGTGCCTCAATAAATGCTCATCGAAGCATCGATGCTCTTAAAATCGGCATTGCTTTCGAAATGATCGGCTTTGTCGGTATAGGTGACGACAATGTCTTTGCCTTTATTCACTATGAGCACTTGCATATTCCGCAGCAAGCTTCCCTCGACCGTGGCATTGTATTTGATTTTAGCCACGGGTTTTCCGTTTTGTAAAAAAGTGGTGTCGCTTAAACTCTTCAAATCAGGATAAGCTAAAATCAGCTTTGCCTTGATTTCCGGAATTTTGTCGGCAATATCGTCGCTGCCTTTATGATCGTTGAAAATGACGCTCACCGTTGGAACATAATTGTTCACGGGTAAGCCAGTGGCCACCAGATCGGCCGTCGTATTATCGATTTTTTTATCGGTGGCGAAAATCCAGCCTGAAGGGAATTTCAGAGAAAGGCCAATATTCTTATTGTCGTATTTGCCATTGCCAATGGAGCGAGGGTCGGGGACATCGCTGGTATTGCAGGCGGAAAGCAATAGCGAAAAGGCGGTGAACGAAAAGGCGATAGTGGACAATAGGGTCGAGGTGAATTTTCTCATATGGTCTCCGAATTTATGGACTTTCAAGTCTCAGCCAAGGCTTGCCTAGCCAATTGATAAAATAAGGGAACCGGTGAGCGCGGGCTTTGCACCACTTCGGGGCTTAGGCTTTTCACCAATTCTTTGTGATTGCTATTGCACCAATGCACGGCATAGGCGTCGGTAGGAGGGGGAAGGGCAGGGCCGTGAAAGAAGCGAAAGGTTTGGCTGGGCGGGATGAAATAAAAGGCATTCTCTCCCAGGCGGGTGAGGCCGGCGCCTTGAGTGGCATCCCAGGTTTCATTCATGAGTATGGGGCCGAGAGCGAAACGCACGCCGGGATCGATATGGGGTATGCGGGCCACGGCGGCAGTGAAAAAAGGATGGGAGGCTGTGGCACCCAACACGGCATTATTGAGTTTGCGGCGGCTCCAGAAGTGGCGCAGGCCTCGGTCTAAAGCATTGAGGGCTGCATTTTCGCCCAGCCAGCGGGCATTGGCATAGCTGAGTCCATAGCTGAGTCCGAAGGCAGCGCCGAAAGGAATGATTTCGAGCCCGGCCTTGCCTGCCACGCGATCGTCATCGCTGCGAAATACGGTTTCCTCGCCGATAAAGCCTTGAGTGGCGAGCAGGGGTTGAAAAGACTTGAGAGTCAGGGTGTCGCAGTCGAGATAAATGCCGCCATCTCGCAAGAGCAATAAATAGCGCAAGACATTGCTGCGTCCGGCGGGATAGCCCCCAGCAATGCGGCGATAAATATCGGCCACGCTGGACAGGGAAGAGGGAAGGGCGGCAAGTAGGCCTTCTTCGTCGAGAGGACGCATTTCGGCGCAGCGCTCTAGGGCGCGCCAATGGACATTATCGGGAGGGTCGGCGAAGTGCAGCAAAATCTCAGCATTAGGATGATGCTTGCGGCAGGATTCGACCGACAGGCGATAGGCGAAGGGGAAATTCCTGCCCATCCAGATGAAATGAAAGCGAAGCGGCAGCATGGGAACTCGCGTGGATTAAGGCGAAAGGTATTAAAGGCCACCTCTAAAGCCGACTTGGCGGCTTCGCGAGACCTATAATGGGTGGGATCACAATGACTTTTTCTTGGCTGGGCATAGGACTGATTGGGGCGGCGAGCCTATTGGCGATGCCCGTGCCTGCGGCGCGGCCTTGGGCAGGCGATTCCCTGCGTCCCGTCATTTTTGAATCGTGGCGACGCGTCATGGACAACGAGGGCGGCGTGCATGCCTGGTCCCGGCGCAATGCCGCGAGCCGCGTCTTTCAAGAATGGTCGGTGCAATTGGCCGATGCGGCGGGAGCGGATGAGGATGAGCGGCGTGGGATGGGGGAGAAATTGCGGCGCTATGTCCTGCAGCCGCCCATTCAAAAGCTGGGGCGCACGGGCACTTCGATGTCCGTGGGAGGCGACGGCGATTTCGATATGACTCTCGTGAGTTGCCTCAGCCTTTTGGGTTTGTTTGAGAAAGACACCTTGCTTTTGCCCAATGACGTTTTTGTGCATTTGCTGCACCGTGTCGACGGGCTTTATGGTCAAGAATCGGAACAAGATTTCGAAGTGGTGGTGGTGCGTTATCCCGAAACTGAAAATCACTTGCTCATGACCGAAGGCTGCCGCGCATTGACCAATGACTTGGTCTTGCGCAATACCCGTCGCCTGCCCGAGCTTTATCGCCTGCGCGATTCCCTGCAAAGCCGGGGCGTGGTGCTCGACAATGCCCGCGGGGGTTTGAAGCGCCTGCTTTTACGCATGATGTCGCAAATACTGCGACAAGGTTTTTTTGAATTCAATGCGCGCATTTATCAGCGCTTTACCTTGCATGCCTTGCTGAACTTGCAGGCCTTCGCCTCCGACCCGGCCTTGCGCGACGGGGCGCATATTTGCCTCGATTATCTCAGCGCGCTTTTCGCCTTGCAAAGCTGCGAAGGGGTGCGTTGGGGACCGTATCGACGCTCCTCGGAAATCTATGAGGACTCCACCCTCTATGATCGCGATGCCGTGACGAGCTTTTACGCGGCGCATTCTGGAATCATGCCCTGGAGCGCCGATCCCGATACGGGCTTTTGGGCAAGACGTCCCATTGAGGCGGGTATGGCTTTATGGGCCGTGATCCTGCCTTACCGCATTCCTCCAGCCATACTCGCCATGCTGCAAGGAGACAAGGGCTGGTATGGTGCCACCGTGGTTTCGGGGGCCATGCAAAGGGGCCGCCGAGGCTTGCCCACGGAACAATATGCCGGAGGCCCGCATTTCTTGCTGGTAGGTGGCGGCACCTATGAGTCGTATTCCGGCGCGAACTTTCCCACGGCCGGACGCTTTTGGCAAGACGCGCCTTGGGTTTATGATGCCTTGAGTCGTCCCGCCGCCTTGTTATTGGCTCCCAAGGTCATGAAGCCTTATCGTGTCGATGATCTTTTACATGTGCGGGGCAGCTTATGGCAATCGCCTATGGGCTCTATCTATGGCAGCACCTTGATTGGCTTGGGTCAAGGCTCCACTTCGCCTGTCAGCGTACCTGCGAATTGGAGAAAGCCAGCCATCGAGACACGCGGCACGACCGTGCGGCATACCTGGCATTGGCCGCAATGGCATTTGACCGTGCAAGCCCAATGGCCGGAATCGGATCGTCGCGACCAAGACGACCCAGGTCCGGTGGCCATCGAAGTGAAATCGGATTCGACACCACTTTGGTCACAGCAAAAGGAGGAGAGCGAAACAGGTTGGCACAAGCAAAAAGGTGGACGCTGGAAATATCAAGGGGATCAAGGTTATCGCTTCGAAGGTAAAGCAGGAAATAAGGGCTGGTCTCCTGCGCAATGGTTTGGAACCGACTCAACGGCATCTGCAAGATCGGTGGCCACCCCAGCCGAAGCGAGACCAAGCTTGCCCTTTGCCTTTCCCTATTGGCGGGGATGGGAAATTGACTCCAATCGGCTGGCCCCCACCGACTGCCGTGGCCCCAAATCGGGAAGGCCGCATGTGCGGGCCTATGCCATGGCCGACACGGCGCAAAATTTCGTTTGCGTCGATGGTCAGGGGCATTTTTATGCCTACCATGCCCGAAGCGGGGCCTTTGTGGTCGCAAACTTCTCGCTTTGGTGGCATCCTTTGCGACGAGTTTATCCTGAAAGTGATAACTAAGTTCGTAATGTATGGATAGGTTGGCGGCGAACCGCATGATGAAACGATTTGACATAGCCAGAGCCCTTATTCTGGCTCTCCTGGGATTGACCGGCATGAGCATTCATGCCGAGGCTTTATTCCGTTGGGAATTGCTCGACAATCAACGCCTACCGGTGCCTGAAGTGTTTTGCATGGTGGCCGACGATCAAGGCAATAAATACGTGGGTACCAAGGGCGGGCTAACCTGGATAAGCCGCTACGATGACTTTCAGAAATACACCAAGGCCTCGACTTCGGGAGGTTTGCCCAATGATTCCATCAATGCTTTAGCTATTGGCGAGAATCGCGAATTGTGGGTGGCCACCGAACGTGGGTTGGCCAAGCAAGCCAATAGTTCCTGGACTTCCTATAACGTGGAAAACACTCACGGCGGATTGCCTGACAATGGCATCACTTCCATAGCCGTGACACGGCGGGAATTATGGGTAGGCACTCGTAATGGCTTCAGCCAAATGCGAGGCGGAACGTGGACGACTTATTCCGGCGATCGCATTTCAGGACGCTTGCCTCATCGCCATGTGACGGCCATTGCTATGGACAGCGTCGGCAATCGCTGGCTAGGCACCATCGCTGGCTTGGTGCAATACACCGGAGCGAATTGGGTCACCTATACGCGTGAATCGACTGAGGGTGGACTGCCGCATAGCAGCATCACTTATTTGACGGTCGCTCCCGATGGCACCCTGTGGATAGGCACGCAAAGTGGATTGGCGCGTTATAGCAAGGGCAAGTTTCAAAGCTTCACCGATGCTGTCGCCATGGGGGAAGTCGCGGGCGAGCAAGTGTATTCCTTGTCCGTCGAAAATGCCGGCGTGCTGTGGGTCGCCTCCAAGGGTGGGGCGGGGCGATATGACGGCAAGGCTTGGTCTTTATTTTCCAAGAACACCACCACCGGCATTCGCACGCGCTGGATTTATTCGGTATTGCCTTGCCCCGACGGCGAAACCTGGTTCGGCACCCAAAAAGGTGTTTCGCGCCGCATTCCTGCGCCCAACGAAGACACGGACGAATAGGGCGGGCCTCATGTTCTACCCCTTCCAATCCCCGAATTCGCGTAGAGGTTTTCTGGGGATTTTAGGTCGCGTTCTCGCTGTGCTCGCTCTTCCTTCCTTGGCTAAAGCCAATCCAAACTCCTTGAAACGCCCTCCCAAAGGCAAAGCCATGAGTCAGAAAACAGTCACGGGTCTTCGTCGTTTGCAATTTCAGTGGGAGACTGCCGATCCCTTTTTGTTTTGTGTTCATCACGAAGACTTTTTCCCCAAGGGCAATGGCCGCTTAGGCCCCGATGCGAGTCTCTTGCGCGGTCGCGATATCGGCCAGGACTTCACGGTGAAGGACGGCTTTCGCATGTATCATGGCGAGACCATTCCTGGCTTTCCCGCACACCCGCATCGAGGTTTTGAAACCGTCACCGTGGTTCAGCGCGGCCGGGTCGATCATGCCGATTCCCAAGGCGCGGCGGGTCGTTATGGCGGCGGGGACACACAATGGATGACGGCAGGACGCGGCATTCAGCACGCCGAAATGTTCCCGCTTTTGCATTCCGACAAAGACAATACCATGGAGCTTTTTCAGATCTGGCTGAATTTGCCCGCCAAAAACAAAATGGTCGAACCCCATTTCACCATGTTGTGGAGCGAGGATATTTCCACCTATGTGACGGACGAACAAAAGACAAAGGTCTTGGTGGTCGCGGGAAAAATCGGGGCGATCAAAGCGCCACCTCCGCCGCCTAATTCCTGGGCCGCGAATCCCGACAATGAAGTGGCCATTTGGGTGGTGGACATGGAGCCGGGCGCCGAGTGGAAAATGCCACCTACAGCGAACAATGTGAGTCGCACTCTCTACTTTTTCAAAGGCAAATCCTTAAGCGTAGCCGGTGAAAATGTACCCCATTATCACGCTGCCACCTTGATTTCTACCCACGAGACCCTGGTGGTGAATGGCCCGGAAAAGACTCGCCTGCTCATTCTCCAAGGCAAACCCATTGGCGAACCCGTGGTGCAATATGGCCCTTTCGTGATGAATACCCAGGCGGAAATTCAGCAGGCTTTCAATGATTTTCGCGCCACCCAATTCGGCGGATGGCCCTGGAAATCCAGCGACCCGACTCACGGCGATGCGAGCATAGGCCGATTTGCCAAGCATGCGGATGGAAAGTTGGAGAAGCGAAGCTAGGGTTGCAGGGCTTTCACAAGGGGGAGGTCTCGTCCATTCGTCCGCCTTTTGTTTTGCCCTTGGAGCCCCCGTAACGGCTAGGTGACTGTGTCCCTCCCCCTCGGCCAAGCCGCCGCACGCGGTTCGCCAAGGTGGCGAGCTCCACCGCGCTTGCGGGGTCTTGGCCTACCCCCACCGCCCCAGGGGCACCTTCCCTGCGAATCCATTGGTGCTAGAATTCCGTTTTCTCTCTCCCATAAGCCATGCCCTCGTGGAGGGCTTGGATCAAGGTATCCAGTTCTGCATCCGTCGGATTCACCATCGGCTTTTCCCAAACGATCTTGGCATCGACGGCGAGCAGGGTTTGCTTGAGTGCAGCCAGACCCCGGAGACCGCGATCGGGATGCGCGGCGGCGGCGGTAATGGCAACGGTTTTGCGATAGAGTTCGCCAGTTCCAATCACCCAGTCAATACCGTTTTTCAAAGCACCGGGAAGGCTGTGACCGTATTCGGGGCAGGCGATTAGGAGGCCGTCGCTAGCGGCGAGTGCTTGCCGCCATTTTTCCACTGGCGAAAGCATTTGCGCATCGACAAGATCGGTATTGAAATGCGGCAAATATCGCAATTCATCCGTCAGGTGAATGTCTAGCTCCGCTGTTTGCCTATCGACTAGGCGTTTTATCAGGCGAAGATTACTGGAATCAGCCTGTAGGCTGCCACAAATGGCAAGGACGCGAAAAACAGGCATTGGGCTAAGGGACGCTAAGCGGCCTGAGCCTAGTCTTCGATGACGACCAAGTTATAAGCGGCCCCAGGCTTGCCATTTAACTTGCCCAAGCCGCGAAAGGCAAAAATTTCGCCACCGAGCATGGCTTTGATGGCCACCTTGGTGAAGTAATTGAATTCTTGTAAGGTGCTGGCCTGCTGCAGATCTTGTTGCCTATCAAAGGTGAAGGTGACTTGGCCGCCGCTGAGCAATTTGATTTGCATGGGCACCTTTATTTTTAAGGCTCGGCCGGTGCTAGTGACTTGAAAGATTTCAGGTTTCAATAGTTCGCGATTTACGCCGGTTCCGCGGAGACCATAACCCAGGGCTTGATGTTGAAAATCGCGCACGGTTTCGAAGACCTGTCCCACCAGGGTATCGCCCTGATGCTGCACGAAGCGCAAGCCTTTGCGCACCAGTTTAGGGGCGAAGGCGGTTTGCACGGTATGGTCCATATAGGCCGTTCCCGTGACATTCAGGGTGTCCCCATTAATGGCAATGCGACCTTGAACCTTGGCCCTGGGCACATGCAAAAACAAGCCCATGCGATTTTCGCCTAGGCCGAAAAAGCCGTCGCCCCAAACCGCTCCCTTGTCGGCCTCCGTTACCTTCAAATCGGCAAACCAATTGAGGCCTTGCTTCGAGGTTTTGAAAAAGACGTTTAAGTTATCGGTCCCCACGCCGGCGAAGTGAATGTTTTCATGCACGGCGAGGCCATGCGTCGCAGCATTAAACTGAAAATTCTTCACGGGATATTCACGAGCCACGGCGAAGCTTTTACCCTGAAAGCCCGTAAGAACGGCATCGGCCCCGCAGACGGGATCGCGCGGCCCCAAGTTGGCGCGGGTGAAATTCAAAAAGAGCTGGGCCCCGCCGTCGAATTGAAAGACGAAGGTCCACAATTCACTGTAGGACTTGCTTTTTGAGGGATGAGGTGCCAGGTCTTCGGGGGTATCAAAGCGAAGGGGGCCGGTGGGCCTTTTCACTTCGTCCGCGAAGGCGCAAAATGCCAATATCAGGGTAACCGCTAAGGAACGCATTGGGGGTAAAGTATATTCGCTGGCCGTGGCTCACCACTTTCTACGGTTTTTTGGCCTAATTTTTTGCTTTTCCTGGTTGGGCCTGGGTTTTGGCGTGGTCTTAGCCATGGAAAAGGCTTGGCTTCCCATTGCTTTTTTGAGTCCTGAAAATGGTTTGGGCGCAGGAGCCAAATTCATTGCCCGAGACCCATGGCCTACCATCGCGCGTCTTGATGTGCATGCCTATGCTACAACGCGCGCGCAATTCGAAAGCAAGCTGTCCATACGTTTGGGGGAGCAAGGCGTTTGGGGCAATCCCCGTATGACCTTGCAGGGCTTTTATACCCCGTTCTCCTATTATGGCCCTGGCAATGACCCACCGGTAGAGCGGCAGGTGATTTACAAACCTCTGGGAGCCGCTTTGGCACTGGAAACCGTTTATCCCCTGTGGAGCGCTTGGCATTTGCGTTTGGCGGCTTCGACCCAAGCCCTTCGCATGACAGGCGTGGAGGCGGTTTCCGATAGCCTCGATGTGGCCGAGGTTTTACCGGAAAGCATGCCCGGTGTGCATGGCGGTGGGGAAGACTTGTGGGAAGCGGCTCTCGAATGGGATACGCGCGACGAGGAAGAGTTGCCGAGCCATGGCCTTTATGCCGGGGCGCGCTTCGGACACAGTTCACCCGCCTCGAATTTCAATTTCGGACGCTCCGAGATTTTTGCCGTGGGCTATTGGCAGCCTTGGGCTCCGGTCGAATTCGCAACCAAGGTCTTACATCGTGCCGTTTATGGCGAAGCACCCTTTTATGATTTGCCGGTTCTGGGAGAGAGAAAAATTTTGCGCGGCATTCCTGACCGGCGATTGCGCGACAGGCAGGCCGAGGCTTTGCAAAGTGAGCTGCGTTATACCTTTCACCTCGACTTGCCTCTGATAGCCCACTATTTCGGCAATACCTGGCAAATGGCCGCCTTCGGTGAAATGGGACGAGTAGAAAAAGATTTTGCGGCCCTTCATGAGGCCCGCTGGCATCCGGCGGGAGGCGTGGGCGGGCGTTTGCTGGTGGGCCGTCGCCTGGGTGCGCTACGAGGCGATCTCGGTTTCAGCGGGTATGGATTCGGATTGTATGTGGACTTCAATCAAGCGTTCTGAACCGCACTTATGCCCAAACACCTCGGAGCCTTAGGCAGGGTGCGGCAAACCGAAAAGATTTTGATAAGCGCGATGTAAAAGCCGAAATCCTTCTTGGCCGAGAGCTAGCCACTGTTGCGGCAAGGTGAAAAACCAGGACCATGGGCAGAGATGCAAGAGCGCGAAAAGGGATCCGAGGCATAAGGCGAGTAAGGTGAAAACCACGCCCGTAGAAAAGAAAAAGCCATAGGTTTGCAAATCGGTTTGGCGCCAGCGGAATTCGGCCATGAGGCGAAAGGCAAAGCTCCCGAAAAGCGCCAGGGTGAGGGACATGCCCCAAGCGCGAAATTGCGCATCGAGAAAAATCGTGATGAGCGCGGTCAGGGACATCCATAAGGGAAAGAAATAGGGCGCCAGCAAGGTGAAAATATTTTGGCCCTTGAGCAAAACCTCGCCATCGCCATCGAGCGAGGCCTTGAGCGACAGGGGAGGGTTGAGGGTTAAATAGCCGAAAAGAGCATGAGTGAGTTCATGTTCGAGAGTGTCGATGAAGGCCATGGGATTGGCTTTGCCGAGGCGGCGCAAGAAAAAGGCCAGGCCCGCACGAGCAGCGAAGGCCAGGCTGGCAATGAGCCAAGGCCCGCCAAGTAAGGCAGGCAAGTTGTGGGGAAAAAGAGGGGTTAAGTTCGTCGCCGAGTTTTGGGAATGACAGGCTGCGACCAAGGCAATCAGGGCCGCGACGGCCAGCAGTAAGAGGGGAAGGGTGAATATCCACCGGAGGATTCGACTCATACCTCCGCCGAACATAGCAAGGAGGCGCGGCAATGCCTATTTTTCCACCCATCGCAAGAGCATGGTCATCAACCTTCATTGAGCCGCCAGCCTGCATCCATCAGGAGAGTTTTCATGAGCAACATTCAAAGCGTCACCGCACGCCAAATCCTCGATTCACGCGGTAATCCCACCGTCGAAGTCGATGTCATCCTCGAAAGCGGCGTACTGGGCCGCGCTGCCGTGCCCTCGGGCGCTTCCACCGGCGAGCGCGAAGCCGTGGAATTACGCGATGGCGACAAGGCCGTCTATCTCGGCAAGGGCGTGCTCAATGCCGTGAAGAATGTGAAGACCAAGTTGTCCAAGGCTCTCGTGGGCAAGGATGCCGCCGATCAAGCGGGCATTGACCAACTCATGATCGACGCCGACGGCACTGCCAATAAAGGCAAGCTGGGCGCGAATGCCTTGCTGGGTGTTTCGATGGCCGCCGCTCGCGCCGTAGCCGCTGAAAAGAAAATCCCGCTTTATGTCTATCTCGCGGGCCTGCATGGCAATAGCGAGTATGTATTGCCATTGCCCATGTGCAATATCATCAATGGCGGCGCGCATAGCGACGCTCCCGTTGACTTTCAGGAATTCATGATCGCCCCCGTTGGCGCCAAGAATTTCTCCGAAGGTTTGCGCATGTCGACGGAAATCTTTCATGCCCTGAAGGCCTTGCTCAAGAAGCGCGGCCTCTCGACTTCGGTGGGTGATGAAGGTGGATTCGCTCCTGTGCTCAAGGGCGTGAATGATGCTCTCGACAGCATCATGAAGGCCATCAAGGCCGCCGGCTATGAACCCGGCAAAGAAGTGAAAATCGCCCTCGACGTGGCTAGCTCCGAGTTCTATGAAAAGGACAAGGGCAAGTATGTGTTCCATAAGAGCACCGGCAAGGCCTATACACCCTCGGGCATGGTCAAGCTCTATGCCGACCTCTGCGCCAAATACCCGATTTATTCCATCGAAGACGGCATGGACCAAAATGACTGGGAAGGCTGGAAAGAATTGACCGCCGTCCTCGGCAAGAAAGTGCAATTGGTTGGTGATGATTTATTCGTCACGAATCCTGCTATTCTCGCTCAAGGCATCAAGGAAAAAGTCGGCAATGCCATCTTGATCAAGGTGAATCAAATCGGCACCCTGACCGAGACCTTGGCCGCCGTGAAGCTGGCGCAGCAAAGCAAATACGGCGCGGTGATTTCGCATCGCTCCGGCGAAACCGAAGACAGCTTCATCGCCGACTTGGCCGTCGCGACTGGCGCAGGCCAAATCAAAACCGGTTCGCTCTCGCGCACCGATCGCGTTTGCAAATACAATCAGCTCATTCGCATCGAAGAGCAATTGGGCAAGACCGGCAAGTGGAAGAAGAATCGCTTCTAAGCCGGTGAAACGCTAGCGCAGGCGCGGTTTGACCGTGGTGTCGCTTGGCTTGAGTGAGTGAATGAAGCCCTCTCGGACTCGTGCCGGGAGGGTTTTTTTTGTGGCTGAGCCTAGAAATAAGATGGATC
>JAYUVP010000243.1:0-28066 GCA_043753995.1 Fibrobacterota bacterium | reverse complement strand
GTCACTGGTTCGAGTCCAGTATCGTCCAGGGAAAGCCCCTTCGGTTCACGCCGGAGGGGCTTTTTTATTTGCGGCTTTTAAGGCCGGCTCGAATCAATGGCAAGGTCGACTGCGCTGAAAAACGGCAGCGAAAAGACTGTCTTGCTGGAAATAAAAATGCACGCCTTCAACCCTTTGTTCCCTGGGTATTTTGTCTCCACCCCCAGCTATATCGACTTCCGGATCGTCGCGATATAAATAGCGCAAGGCTCCGGGATGCCTTAAAGAGGGGCGGCCCATGGTGCCTTCAATGTCCTGTTCGCTCATGCCCGCCTTAAGCCAACGCACGGGATGGATAAAGGGCGTGGTGATAATCCACACTTCGGCGCAGGGATGCTCCTCGGTATAGAGGCCATTGCCGTAAGCCAAACGGAATAAGGTATCGTCGCGATAGGTTTCATCATAGGCATAGGCATAGACATCGGCAGCTTGGTCCGGGAAAACGAAATTCGTGTCCACCAAATGCTGCACACGTAAGGTGTCCGGCGAGCCGGGTTCATATTGCCATTGCTGGCGAGGTCCGGCAGCGCTGTCTATGGATTCAATGGTTTTGAAAATTTGAAATAAGGTGTCGCTGCCGGAGCGGGCATAGCCCTCTAATTGCAAAAGGGTTTCTTGGCCATTGTCCCAGGGCGGCGCCACACGCTGACCCTGCCCTTGCTTGTCCTTGGTCATGCAGGCGACGAGGCTAAGTCCGCCCAAAAGGGCCAGGCAAGAGGTGACTTTGGGCATAAGACCGCGGGAATTCCTCATCGTGCCGAGGTTTTCTTGAAGTCGACATTGTAATCCTGTTTGCCGATGGGATTCTCCTCGACGCCCGTCGTGGTATAACGCAAACGAGTCAGGGTTTTGGTGCAGCGCAAGACCTTGCCTCCCTTGGCCAAGGCACAGTACAAGGTGCTGTCGGTAACTTCTTCCGCCGCAACGGCGCCGGCGCCATGTTCATTGAGTCGGGCCATGATTTGCGATACGGGAATTTCCGATCGATTCACTTCACTGACCAGGGTGATGACGTCGGACTTGGGTTCAAAGCGCAGGACATGGAACTCTTGCTGATTGATGCCGGCATCGCTTCCCAGCCCGCGCAGGACAGCAACAAAACCTTTTCCTTGCAGAATAGGCTTGCCTTCGAAAAAGGCTTCGCCCAAGGCGATGTCGAAGACTTGAGGCCAAATGCGCACCAACTCTAATTCGCCCTTGCTTTCTTTCCATTCGCTCAATAGGGCATGATTGCTTTCACTGCTAGTGAGTTCGTTCAAAACCACGATACGATTGCGATTGAGAGGGGAGACGAGACTGTATTTGTTCCAGTCAAAGGCCTTGCCGTCGGGAAATCCCAAGGCGATGGGCGAGCGACCTGTCAAGGAATCTTTGGGTTGAACCGAGGGGTCTTCAAACCCAAAATCCCCGGTGAGCCCGTGCCGGGAAAATCCTTGTAAGGCGGCAGGGCATTGGGGTTCCGCTCCATGGCAGGCCAAAACCCCCACAAAGCGTGGAAAATCCGTTTTGCTGACCCGGATGCCCTGGCCCCAAGTGGAACCAGACCAGAGTCCCATTGCCACTGTAATTGCTGGAATCAATCGCATTGAAGTGCCCCGTGATGGATAGGTCAGTAAGCTAACAAAGGGCTTTTCTTTTCGCTTTAGGTTGTGCGTGAAGTCGGCGGGGCATTGGCTCTCGATCAGGTATTGTGGGCTGGGTGCGGCAGGCCGTATGATGTCGAAGCCATGATGCATAGGAAACTTTCCCTGCTGGGGCTCATGCTTATTTTGGGCCTGAGCTGGCCCAGCGCCAGCCAAGCGGCGAATACGGCGTTGTTTTCACGCGCGGCTATTCTGGAGAATTATCGAAACGGCGATTTCGATCAAGTGGTGGACGGGCTCAAACCCATATTAAGCCCTGGCCATAGGGTTTCGAGGAGCGATAGCCTTTTTGCCTTGCGCCTACTCGGTGTGGTTTGGGTGGCCGATCCGAAAACTCGTGAAAAAGGTCGCTATTGCTGGATTCAATTGCTGGATCTCGACGCCAAATCCGATTTGGTCGATCTCTTCGTGGGTGAGGAAGTCGATCGCTTTTGGGAGCGTACCCGGATGGAACATCGTGTACGCCAGCGCACGGCGCGCTTGCAAGGGAACGACACGGACTGGATCACCTCGGACGAAGCCGAGGCCTTGCAGAAATTGCTAGACGTGGAATCTATCGGGGCTCAGTCCGAAGATTCGATGGGTTTAGTTCTTTCTGCGAATCAGGCCAAGGCTGATGGCTCATCCATTCGACAGCCTTTTGGTAATGTGGCCGAAGCGGACACGCGATCTTTTTGGAAAAGACCCGGCACTTGGATAGCTGGCGCGGTAACGGCGGGCGTGGTAGGTTTCACCATGTATTACACTCTCGGCGACCCTCCGGCGCCTCGTGAAAAGCTTTATCATGTCTCCAAAGAAACCGCCTCCTTACCCTAAGGATCAGGCGACACGAATGTCCACGCTGCATGCCTTCGTTCTGGCCTTGGGCCTTGCGGCCTCTGGTTTCGGTTTCTTGGGCTGTCAAGCGGTGGGAGAAAGCAGCGAGACGGCGGTTTTCCGTGTCGATGGCGACACGAATTGGAAATCGTATCAGCGGCTCGTCGTCGTATTGGCCACTCCACAGGGGAAAATCCTGGATACGCTTTTCAACGATTCAGTTTCCGATTTGAATGCTCTCGCCTATTTGCCAGCCAAAAATTATAGCGGCGGTCGGGTTTTGATTGGCATTTATGGCTATCGCCAAGGCTTGCTTGTTTTTTCTCAGGGTCGCGACTTCGATGGAGAAAGTCAAATCGTGACGGTGATACATGATTCCTTGCCCGCCCCCTTCGGCGGTGCCATTGCCTTGGCGGGCCAGGTGCCAGTGGTACCCGTGGAGTCGACGATCATTAAGGATAGCGCCAGCCCGAAACCTCCTCCCATACCAGCCAAGGATGGAACCCCACCGAAAATCCTGGTCATCACTGCCGACACGACGGTTTCCATTGGCGATCTCGTGGCTTTGACCGCTCAGGTGCAAGACGGAAGCTCCCGTCTGACCTTCGCGGGATGGGATTATGGCAATGACGGTCGCTTTGATGATAGTGCGCCCATGCCGTCGACGACCTTGCGCTTCACGGGCAAGGCCTATTTCAAAAATCCGGGAACCTATGTCTGCCGCTTTTTAATGCGCAGTGCCGTGGGTCAAGCCGAGGCCAAGATTCGGGTGACGGTTTTGCTCGATCCACCCATTGCCGATGCAGGACGTGACACCTCGGTTACGGCAGGCAGCATCCTTGTCTTACGCGCCAAGGGCAAGGATGGTTTCGGTCCCATTACCAAGCGGGAATGGCAAATGGGTGACCAAGCCTTCAAGGCTGTCACCCAGGTGGAAACCCGTGTCCCGGCTCCGGACTTACCAGGTGTTTTAACCTGCATCTTGCGCGTGACTGACAGTGATGGATTAACGGGTGTGGATACTTTGCTGGTGAACGTTTTATAAAAAACCGGTGAAAATCGCCTAAAAGGCTTCCATAAGCACCTTGGGCTTTAGGTCTTGATCCGATTGGCGATGACTATTTTTCTGCCTTCGATTCTGGAGGCAATATGCCCTTTTCATTTCTCATTGTTCGATTCCCCATTGCCTTCGCCGCAACCTTGCTTTTGCCGGCCCTTCTGCTCGCTGAAACCGGAAAACCCAAAACCGTTTCCGTATCCGAATTGGATCAGAAAGCCATTCATTCGGAATACAATGACGGTGACTTTGATAAAGTGGTTAAAACCCTTGAGGCATTTCTTGCCCGCAACTCAACCTATAGCCGCTCGGATTCCGTTTTCGTTGCCAAGCACTTGGCCGTAGTTTACAGTGCCAATCCCCAAACCCGGGAAAAAGGCAAGTATCACATGTATCGCCTTTTGGAAATGGTTCCTTCGGCGGAATTGGTGGATATGTTCGTAAGCGATGAAGTGGATCGCATTTTCGACAAGGTCCGAAAAGAATTCGTATTAAGACAGAAAAATTTCGGTGTCGATTCCAGTCAAATGGCCTTGCCTGACCGTCCCATCGCTAATGAGACCAAAACCGGGATGGCTGCCGCCTCCTCTCAATCGAATACCCCGGCCCCAAAGTCTTCGCAGGAAACCAAGGTTTCGCAAAGAGGAGTGGATCCCATTTGGTGGTGGGTGGCTGGAGGTGTGGTGGCCTTGGGGGCAGGCATTACGGCTGCCGTAATCATGAGTCAACCAGAAGAAGAAGCAACGGTCTATGAAGTCGCGGTGAATCAATAAACGAATTGAGGGCTTCCTTGGCTACTGCACTACAAATCAGGAATAGAAACATGAAAAATTTCGGGATGCGGCGGCTTTGGACCGTGGGTTTTTTGATGGCTTGCTTTTTGGCCACATCCACTTTCTTTGCCTGCAATTCGACTGAACCTGGCGAGCCGACTTTTAATATCAAGGCGAAGAAGAGACCTTGGCCGTGACGGCGAATTTCGATGGAAGTTCGCAGAAAACAACGACCGATGTCGAAAAGAATTTCGCGCTCAATCCCGAGGCTGTAAAGCTTTCGACGGATACCCTGCGACTTTTGATTGACGAGTCTAAGGAGGTTCAGGCGCAAATTCTTCCCTCGACCACCTCCCAACTTTTCGCTTGGAATAAACAAGGCTCGGTTTTTGGTTTCAGCGTGGTCAATGGCAATACCGGATCGGTAGCCAAGGTTGAAGGCAAGCAAAAGGGCCAAGGCTTGCTGCTGGTTTCCACGGTGAAAGATTCCAGCAAGGTCGACACGCTTTTCGTTATTGTCGACTATAAGGCCGTCACTTCTATTTCACTTAGCGCCGACACCTTGCGCCTCAAAACGGGCGGCTATAGGGACTCGCTTCAAGTCGAATTGAAGCCTACGGGAGTCGATCCGACCTTTCATTTTTCAACTTCGGATACCAATATCGCAACGGTGGATTCCCAGGGGCATATTCTAAGCGTTGGTGTGGGCGAGGCTTGGATTTTCGCCCATGCCGGGGAAAAAAGAGATTCAACCTGGATTCAAGTGATGGCCAATCGGCCGCCCCGAATACTCGGCCTCAAAGACACAACGGTTTCGATTTCCGACACCGTCCATCTGTTTTTCAAGCCCATCGATTTGGATGGCAGCATCGTAAAGGTCGGCGTGGACACCAAGCGCAATGGTAAGCTCGATGACACCTTGCCCTTGCTTTCGGATTCAACCAAGTTTTATCACTTGCGGCGCATATTAAATGATTCCGGCAGCTATTTAATTATCGCAGGTGCTATGGATAATGATGGTGCAATCGGCTTTGATTCTGCTCGCGTGCATGTGATACAAGATATCCCCACCGTGGATGCTGGCAAGGACACCTCAGGCAAAGCAGGACAGGCCCTTACCTTGCAGGGAAGTGCGATCCAAAAATTCGGATCCATAGTGATGTGGAAATGGGATTTCAATGGTGACGGCAACTGGGACGATTCTTCCGCTACGTCTTCGACCTTGTCTTACACCTATCCTACCGATGGCACTTTTAACGCAAAGTTGTATGCACGTGATGATGACGGGAATGTGGGTACCGATACTCGTGTCGTCTCCATGGGCAATGTCTTGCCTCAATTCGCCTCGAAGCGTGGCGACACCACGGTTTCCATCAAAGACTCGGTGGCTTTCTCCGCCTCCTTATTGGATCAGGATGGGGTGATCAAACAAGTGGCTTGGGATTTCGATGGCGACGGATCCTATGACGATTCGACGACGCCCAATTCTGCATTGGCGAATGTGAAGGCCAGCCACCGTTATTCCGTGGCGGGCAAATACACGGTCGCTATTCGCGGCCGCGACAATGGCGGCGGTTCGGTGAAGGATAGCCTGCATGTTACGGTCCTGATGGATGCTCCAGTTGCCAATGCCGGAGTCGATACCACCGTGCTTACCGGATCCCCCTTTACCTTGCATGCCAAGGGAAATGACCTTTATGGCTCCATAGTCAAGCGCGAATGGCAAATCGGGACCGGTGCGGATTTCATCGCCGTAGGATCGGTGGACACGACGATCACGGCACCCCCGACTCCGTCTTTTATTAACTGCATACTACGCCTCACCGACGATGATGGAGTGGTAGGCTTGGACACCTTGGTCGTGACCGCGATTTACGATACGGACTCACGCCTTTCTGCCTTGGCAGGAAGCACCGGCAACTTGGCCCCTGGTTTTGCCACGGAGACTTTGGCTTATACGTTGACCCTTGCGAATACCGCGACCTCCGTGCGCATTCTGCCGACTCTGCGTAGCAGCCGCGCTACGGTGAAGGTGAATGGCATTGCCCTATCCGGCACTCCTGCGGGAGTGACTATAGCCACGGCCGCGGTTGGGAATTATACGGCCACCGTTTTGGTGACTGCGGAGGATACTTCCAAGCACACCACCTATGTGGTGACTATCACCAAGGTGGCGAGTAGCGTCAGTACGCTTTCTGCCTTGTCGGCTACCTATCATACTCCCACGGATACCACTACCCAAACGGGAACATTATCGCCTTCTTTCTTGGCGGCAACCTTGAGTTATGTGATTACCGTGCCAGATTCGGTGGATACGGTGAAAGTCTCGGCGACGCGCACGAATGCCGAAGCCACGATTCGCCTGAATGGTGTGACTTCGTTGACCTCGACATGGTCGGTAAAAGCCGATACGGGTGTTACTCAAATCGCAATTCAAGTCACGGCAGGCGATGGATCGGTGAGGAATTATGCTTTGAAAGTGTATCGCAAGGCATGGATACAAGTGGGTGCGACCCCGTTTATTTCCGGCTCTTCCAGTTATGTGGGGTTATGCATGTACCAGGCAAAACCCGTTGTGGGTTTTCGTTCGGGAACGGGATTCGCCACGGTTTCGCAATTATCGGCTAATAATTGGGTCGATGCCGGAAATAACCCCGTATCCCCGGGAAGCGCCTTATATGTCAAGTTGGTCTCGTCTCCAAATTATGTGTTCGGGATTTATGGAGACTATTCAGCGCTTACTACCGGCAATGGCAAAGTTATTTTACGGCGTTGGGCGGGCACGGCGACGACTTGGACCAGTCGTGTGATTTCGGACACTACCATACTTTCGGTCACTCCCGCGATTGCCACTTTCAGGGATTCGGCCTATGTGGCTTATACCGAGAATGCACCGACGAATCATCGTCTGCAAGTGAAGAAATACAATGCCTCAGGCGTCTTATCGAGTTTGGGCGTTTCGGTATCGGATAGCACGGTTACGGGAGACATCGCCACAACCGTGGATAGTTCGGGTAAGGTTTGGGTGGCCTATGGCGATTTATACTCCACTCGAAATGGCCGTTTGACGGTGAAATATTGGGATGCCACCTCCTCTGCCTGGGTTCTCTCTGGAAGCATTATTTCGGCATCCACGGTTGCATACCTGAATTTCACGAGTCATGGCGACACGCTTTATCTTGCTTATCAAGATGGGGGAAATATGAGCAAGTTGACCGTCTTACGCAAAATCGGAAGCGGGTCGTGGAACAATCTAGGCGGTTCGGGTTTCTCGGAGGGGATAGCTTATTATGTCTCTCTCAAGGTGTATAACAATGAACCCTATGTGGCCTATCGTGATGCTGGCTCAGCTAATAAAGCGGTTGTCAAAGTCTATCGGGCTGGAGAATGGCAAAACATTGGCTCCGCTGGTTTCTCTCCAGGCATCTCAAACTATTTGAGCCTGGATTTTGACAGTCAGGGAAGACCGAATCTGGCTTATTCCATGTCATCGCCGACGGCCATGGGCGTTTTAGTACGCTATTTCGACCCGCAGGCCGAGGGACTATAGACCCCCGACGCTACCGATCAAATGCGCTTCACGGCCTTCTGAGTCGCCTCGGCGACCCGGGACAAAATCTTTTCGTCATGGGCTATGCTGAGAAACCCAGCCTCGAATTGGCTGGGAGCTAGATAAAGCCCTTCTTGCAGGCAGGCCTGAAAAAACCGGCCAAAAGCCTGGGTGTCGCATGCCGCTGCCGAAGCAAAGTCGCGCACCGGCTTGTCCGAAAAGAAAACCGTGAGCATGGCGCCGACGCGATTGATTTGTATTGGCAGGGGACAGCCGGAAAAAGCGCTGCGTAAGTCGTTTTCCCATTGGGTGCAAAGAATTTCCAGGCGATCGTAAAAGCCGGGCTTGGCGATTTCGCGTAGAGTGGCGAGTCCGGCGGCCACGGCGAGAGGATTGCCCGAGAGCGTGCCGGCCTGATAAATGGGGCCTTCGGGGGAGAGGCGATTCATGATTTCGGCGCGTCCACCATAGGCCGCCAGGGGCATGCCTCCGCCCACGATTTTGCCGAGGGTGGTAATATCGGGCGTGATACCGTAACGCCCCTGTGCCCCCTGCAAGCCCACGCGAAAGCCGGTCATGACTTCATCGAGTATAAGTAAGGATCCGTTTTGATCGCAAAGCAAGCGCAGCCCCTGCAAAAACCCGGACTCAGGAATAAGCACGCCCATATTGCCGACAATAGGCTCGACAATGATGGCGGCGATGGTGCCAGGATGGGCGGCAAAGAGAGAGCGCACGGAATTCAAATCATTGTATTCGGCGATGAGGGTGTCGGCCGCTGCGCCTAAGGTCACGCCGGGACTATTGGGATGGCCGAAAGTCATAGCGCCTGATCCCGCTTGCACGAGAAAGCTGTCGCCATGCCTATGATAGCAGCCGCGGAACTTGATGATTTTTTCCCGACTGGTATAGCCTCGGGCTAAACGAACCGCTGCCATGGTGGCTTCGGTGCCCGAGCAAGTGAGTCGGACTTTTTCCACGGAAGGCATAAGCGAAACCAAGGTCTCGGCGATTTCGGTTTCCCCTTCGGTGCAAGCGCCGAAGCTGAGTCCGCGCCCTGCGACTTCGCGCACGGCTTCGATGACGCCCGGGTGGGCATGGCCCAAAATCATCGGCCCCCAGGACAAAACGAAATCGATGAGTTCGCGGCCATCCGCGTCATACAAGTAGGGGCCTTTGGCCGAAGCAATGAAAACCGGATCGCCACCCACCGAACGAAAGGCCCGCACCGGGCTATTGACGCCTCCGGGAATGACCTTGCGAGCACGCTCGAAGCGAGCCGAATGCCCAGACAAGCCATCGCGCCCTAAGGCGCGTTGTACGGCCATCACCAAACCAGGGGCATCGGCGGTAGGGGCTTGTTCCATGCGGTTCCAACCTTGTCGCTTGAGGGCTTCCGAAGTTGCCGCACCCAGGCTTGCCGCAGGAAGGGTTGCGGCCCAATGCTTGGCTTGGTCTGGAGCGGCTTGGAAAAAATGGTCGACGGCCGAGCCCGAGCAAAAAGTCACCACGGCGATGTCATCGGGTAAGGCTTGCAGTTTTTCCGACGAGGCATCGGGTAGCAATGGTCGATAAACTGATACGTTAATCACTTCAATGCCGAGAGCCGCGAAAGCTTCGGGTTGCAAGCGAGTTTTTTCCGAGCAGGGGTGTAGCCATCGTTGCACACCAGCATCCAAACCATCGGCGAAATCCTGCATGCCTTTGAGGCGGAGGACTTCCAAGTCATCGGGGGTGGGCTCGGCATGAGCCGGGATTTCCAGCGCAGGTTTTTCCGGTGCGGCCGAGGTAGAATCGCCGATCCCGTCCGAGGGCGAAATTTGTCCCACTCCGGTCGCAAGCAGGGATTTGGCGAGTGCATTGGCCTCGGATCGAGTGGCCATGGCGATATTTTCGCTCTCCTTTTTCCGCCACTCGGGAAATTCCGCGAGAAAGCCGGACAGGGAGGCCGAATGCGGGACAAAGGCGACGCGGGCATTTTTTTGCGCCACGAGGCCGACGCTTTGTTTGCCGATCAAATAGACGGGCTTGCGCATCCATGCCAGGAAGTCTGGCTCGGCGACGGCGCTTTCCAGCGCCTTGAGGCCAATGGGGCTGCTGAGAAAAATACCGCTGTATTCACGGGGGTCGAGCTTGGCGGCTTCTTCCAATCCAGCGGCCACGGTGCGCAATTCCACCAGGGGAATTTCGACGCTTTCACAATCGGCATCACGCAAAAGGCGACTTAGGGCTTCCGCTTGTTCGGCAGGGCGGGTATTCAGCACCTTGGGCATGTTCACTCCTCAGCTACGTCTCTCACGTTTATCGATTAACCGGATGCGCCAGGGCGATCGGGGGTGGGTATGCCGCGCATGCGACATTCTTCCAATAATTCCTTGGCGAGTTCGTCGATCTCTTCCTCGGCATCGTCGAAATCGACATTGCGTTCGAGGCGCGCCATGGCACCGCCATCGGGTTTCCCCATGGCGCAGAGAAAGCGAATTCCGGAACCGGTGGCATAGGCATGGGCAGCCATGGGCACCTTGCAGCCCCCGCCAACCGCCGCCATGAATCGGCGTTCGAGGCTGACGAGAATATGCGTTTCTTCATCATCAAGGTGACTTAGAAGTTCGCGTGTTTCTGAATCGTCTTCGCGGCATTCCAAGGCCAAGGAAGCTTGGCCGATGGCGGGAATCATTTCGTGAAATCCGAAAGTGTGGGTGATGTCGGAAGCGCGACCGAGTCGCTTCAAACCGGCAGCTGCCAAAAGCGTAGCGGCCAATTCACCGTCGCGTACCTTGCGCACTCGGGTATCCACATTGCCCCGGAGAGGGAGATATTCGAGATCGGGACGCAAAGCGCGCAATTGCATCACGCGTCGCGGCGAGCCCGTGCCCACCTTAGATCCGGCTGGCAATTCAGAAAAACGCTTTCCCTGTGACACCAAAACATCGCGCGCGTCTTCGCGCGGGGGAAAGGCCGACAAGACTAGCCCCTTGGGCTGAATGTCGGGAACGTCTTTCAAGGAATGGACGGCGAAATCGATGCGCCCATCGAGCAAGGCGGCCTGCAATTCTTTGACGAAGACTCCCCAAACCGGAAAGGCGTCGAGGCGCGTGGTTTGGTCGGCATCGCCCTGAGTCTTGATGACTTGCAATTCAATGCGCGCCATGGGCATGGCTTCCTGCAATTGCGCCATCACCCAGCGGCTTTGGGTCAGGGCCAAATCGCTTCCCCGGCTGCCTAGACGAAACAATCGCCCTTCGCCTTGATTCATGCCTTGATTCATGGTTTCACTCCTTGTCCAAACCGAAAAGCGCGCGGGTATAGTAACCGCCCCGTGACCCATCGCCCTGTTCGCCTAATTGCTTGAGGCCGGTGGTGGGGGCATGCAAAAACTTGTTCATCAGGCCGCGCGCCAGACCTTCGAGCTGTTTGCGGACTTCGGGGCTTTGGCCGGCGCCCCATTTTTCCAGTTCGCGGTCCATCAGGATTTGATGTCGTTCGCGCATGGCCTTGATGATGGGAACGATGTCAAGGCCTTGCGCCCAGGCTTCCACCTTGGCAGCCTCGTCCTCGATAATGGCCATGGCCTTTTCGGCCGCCTGCCGTCGCAAATCCTGATTTTCCTTGACGATGGCCATCAAGTCATCGATGGTGAACAAAAAGGTATTGGCGACTTCGCCGCAGGCCGTATCGATGTCGCGCGGGGCCGCGATGTCGATGAGAAAGAGCGGGTGTCCGCCGCGTTGTCGCGCAGCGATTTCCGCATGCCTTCGGGTAATCACCACATCGGGTGCTCCCGTTGCGGAGATGACGATATCGCAAACATGCAGGCGTTTTTCCAGGTCGGGCAAAAGCGCTATTTCTCCGCCGAAATCAGCAGCCAGTTTTTCGGCCCCAGCCAAGGAGCGATTGAAAATGACAAAGCGGCTGACCCCCGCTTTATGCAAATGCTGGGCGGCCAATTCACCCATTTCACCCGTTCCCACCAAGCCGACGACCTTGCCGCGCAAATCGCCGAGCACTTTTTTCGCCAGCATCACGGCGGCATAGGAAATCGAAACCGCGCCTTCGTGGATGGTCGTTTCGGCGTGTACTCGCTTACCGACATGGATGCCGGCCTGGAATAAATGATTGAGGTGAAGGTCGGTCCAGCCGTTTTCGACGGCACGCTGATAGGCGCTCTTGACCTGGCCGAGAATTTGGGTTTCTCCCAATACCAAGCTGTCCAGCGAGCCCATGACGCGAAATAAATGGCGCACGGCTTCCGAGCCGGAATAGCGATAGCTGTGAGTGCGAATTTCTTCGATGGACACGCCTCGCAATTCGGACCAAGCCTTGAGCAAGGCCTCGCAAGTCACTTCGGCATCGGAGGTGACGGCATAGACTTCGGAGCGATTGCAGGTGGAAAGGACCACGGTTTCGAGGGTGCCGACCTCACGCAGGCGCGTCACTAAATCCTGAATGCCGTTTTCATTGAAGAGCAAGCGATCGCGCAAATCAACCGATGCCGTGAGATGATTGGCGCCGAGCAAAAGAATTTCAGGCTTTTTCTCACCACCCGGCAAGGCCGGTCTGGGTTCAGAGACTGAACCCATGAGTTCCCAATAAATTCGTGAGGAGAAGCAAGCCGAATCCGATGCACACCAATTGGGCATGGCGATGGCCGCGCCAGCCCAAAAGCCGCCGAGAAGCTGCCGTGGCACCGAAAACAAGAAGGACTACGTAAATGGCTAGCTCTCTCGATTGCATGCCATGAATATTGGCGTGCCGAACATAGAGGAAGCCGGTCAAGCTGCTGGCCAACATGGTAAGGCTGCCGAGTGCCGCCCACATCGCCGATAGCTTATCGAGTTTATCCAGCGGCGGCAATTTTCGAAAGGTGAGATCAAATCGCTTTTGCTTGAGGCGGCGGTGCAAAAGCAAATAAAGGCAGGCTAAAATAGCGGCCAGGCAATAGCCGGCATAAGACACCAAGCTTGCGACGATATGGAAAATGAGCCAGGAGCTGGGTTGGCCTTGTATGCCGAAAAACTCCTGGCCCTGCAAGCCCACCGCCGCTGCCGTGCATATGGTGATGGGGCCGAGGGTGAAAAACCCCATGCGCCGGGTGTCGGCCGACCATTCGGAAAGCAAGTGAATGAGGGCGAGCATCCAAGCCATGAAGAGCAAGGCCTCTCCCTGGGTGCCCAGGGGGCAACGCCGGTGATACCCCCCTAAGGCGAGCAAAAGCACGGAATGCAAGCCGAGCGAAAGCAAAAAGCTCCACTTGGCGCGCGCATCGTAGCGCGCTTCGTCTTCGGTGAAAAACAAGCGACCATAAAGCCATAAGGTGATGGCATAGCCCGCAGGCAATAACACTTGCAGGGTGGTCAACAAAGTTTGCATGGAGATGAAATTTACCTTAGGGAAGAGGGATCACATTCCCGGAATGCCGAGTCCCTTGGTGAGCCCGCCCATCTTTTCCGAAGAAGCGGCATCCACCTTGGCCTTGGCTTCGCGGAAAGCGGCGAGCAGTAAATCTTCCAGGGCTTCGACATCATCGGGATCGACGGCTTCTTTGGCGATTTTCAGGAGCTGAACTTCAAAGCGTCCATTCATACCGAGCTTGACGGCTCCGCCACCCGCCTCGGCCGTGAAAACGGCAGTTTCCAATTCGGCTTGCACCTGGCTCATTTTGCCCTGAACCTTTTGGAGTTCCTTCATCATTTTCTGAATATTCATAAGCCCTCCCGGCGGACTAAAAGGATATCGATGCGAATTTTAGGACACGAAAAATAGTTGGATTGAAGCCGGTCAACCGCCGGAGAGAATGCGGCCCTCGAAGATTTGCATGAGGGTTTGGACGATGGGCTCGTCGATAAGCCTTTTCTTTTGCCCAGAAGCCACGGTCTTGGTCGGGGTCAGCGCCGTTCCCGCCTCCTGCAAGGTCACGTGCAGGGGAATTTCCAGTGCTTGGCGCATGCGCTCTTTGAGCATGGCTTGCAGCTTTCGTCGACCATCGCCATTGCCTTGAAAGAAATCCAGGGCGATAGGGTGGGCGACCTCGATTTTCAATCGCTGATTTTCGCGGTCGACCTGGGCACGCGAATTGCCAAGGTGAATGCTCACCAAAGTGGTTTCTTGGGAAAAGGCTTCTAAGAGCAGGGACCATTTTTCTGCCAAATCGTCAAGGCCTTCGAAAACAAGAACTGGGGGAGCTTCTGGCGCGGGTTTTGGCCGAATGGGCATTTCCTCATCGCCATCGAAATAGGGCTCGGGCCCGTCCAGATCGTAATCAGGCCCGTCCTCGGTCGCAACCAAAGGACTAGGTCCTGGGTCGTTTTTCTTGGCCGCCCCAGCAAGGCTGAAATCGTCGGTAACGGGTTCAAATGCTGCCGTCAAGTTCGAGGCAGAATCGCTATAGGGCGAAGCGGTTTTCGCGGGGGCATATTCCGCCACCGCTATAGGAGTCGTAGGGAACTTGGCCGGCTCCGTAGCGGTGGGGTTACTGGGCTTTTTGGAAAGTGAAGCGGCCACCCCAGGCCCAGCATCTGGGGTGGCCAAGGCATGGGCGCCGCCGGTTTCGACAATGGCTGCGCCTGCGCCACTTTGCATCAATTGGGACAAGGTCGCGATGCGATCCAAAGCGGCCATGCGTAATAGTCCCATTTCCACATGCAGGCGAGGATGGGCCGCGGTCCGCAAACCCGCCAGCAAATCCGATACGATTTTGCCATAGCGAATCAAATCGCCATCACGCAAATCGACATGGGTGGCGCGCAAATCCCGGAATCGATTTTCGGAAAACCCCAGGGAGGTCGCCCCGATACCTTCCTGGCGCGCGAAAAGCACATCGCGCAAATGCGATCCAAAGCCGAGCAAGAATTCCCCGAGCTCAATGCCCTCACCAACTACACGTTCCAGCAATCGATAGCAAGCGGCCCCGTCATGCGCCACCAAGGCATCGAGCAAGTCGGTGAATAAGGTGTCGGGCGGCAGCCCTAAGATGCGACGGGCATCGTCGAGGCTGAGCGAGCTGCCTGAAAAGGCGATGACTTGATCGAAGAGGCTGAGGGCGTCCCGCATGCTTCCATCGGCCTTACGGGCAATGGCTTCCAAGGCCTCGGTTTCAAAGGTGATGTCTTCTTTCCCGCAGATGAATTCGAGGCGACCTCGAATTTGCGCCTCCGAGATGCGTTTGAAATCGAAGCGCTGCACGCGCGACAAAATGGTGTGCGGCACCTTATTCGCTTCTGTAGTTGCGAATAGGAAAACCACATGGGGAGGAGGCTCTTCCAAGGTTTTGAGCAAGGCATTGAAGGCCTCCTTGGTGAGCATATGCACTTCGTCGATGATATAGACCTTATAGGTCCCTTGCATGGGAGCATACTTGACCTGCTCACGCAATTCTCGGATTTCGCCGACGCCACGATTGCTGGCTCCATCGATTTCGAGCACATCCATGGAGGTTCCAGCGGCTACGGCCCGGCAGCTGTCACAGATCTCACAGGGGGTCGGAGTCGGACCTTTTTCGCAATTCAAGGCCTTCGCCAGAATGCGCGCGGAAGTGGTTTTACCGACTCCGCGAGTGCCGGTGAAGAGATAGGCATGGGCGATGCGCTTGCCTTCAATGGCATTGCGCAAGGTGCGGGCGATATGGTCTTGCCCCACCATTTCCTCGAAATTGCGTGGGCGCCATTTGCGCGCCATCACCAAATAGGCCATGGTTAATTCCGTTTTCCGCGATTGGGGCTGTCGAGGTTGAGCGCCAAGGTCACCTCATTGCCTTTGTCGTTGTAAATGATTTCATCGAAGGCATAGCGGGCCATCATGATGCCGCGTCCATGGCGATTCAACAGGTTTTGCTTGTCTTTGGGATCCGGCAAGGCGCGCCAGTCGAAGCCATCACCCTCATCGCCGATGAAAAATTCGATACGACGCAATTGTGGGAAGACTCGGGAGCGAATGGTGACCACCCGATCCTTAAATGGCGGACGAAGAGTGCGTTCAATGGCCAGAGTGTAAAAGCGTGAGGCCTTTAAGGCGCGGCTCTTTTCTTCGAAGCTGATGCCGAGATTGCCATGCTCGATGGCATTATTGATCATCTCCGAAAGGCCCAGTATTGCGTGATAGCGATTTCTTTCCTTTTGGGGCAAGGTGGCCTCTATCAGGCTTTTGGCAACTTGCATGACCAAGGAAAAATCATTGGGCATAATGAGCAGTCTCTCCTCGTATTTCAGCGAGAAGGGATTGTAAAGCCCGGTATAATTGGCGATGAGCTTGACCAGGACAAAGTCAAAATCACTTGGGGGAAGCGGTAGGCCGAAACAAGCATAGGCACCACCTTGCAGAAAATCCGTGGCGGCTTCCTGTTTTGCCTCTTCAAGGGTGACTATTACAGGCAATTCGGGACTTTGTGCCTTGAGTTTGCGTAAGTATTCCAAAGGCTGTTCGCCGACTTCTTTGGCATTAAAGAGAAATGCGAAAACCGGGCCCTTCGCCAGTAGGCGATGAGCGTCTTCGACGTCATGGGCGACATGCATGCTCAAGTCATGATCGAGCACAATGGACTCGATCACCTCTTTTGTTGCATCGTCTGGTTCTAAAACCAGTAGGGGTTTGCCTTCGAGACTCAAAATACCTGCACCTGAATGTCACGTCGACATCCGTTTTCTTATTTGCAATATCACTATTCGCCCCGAGAACCGGCAGTTGATCCAGGCTAACAGGGGGTAAAAAGTTAGTCAAAACCGGGGTGGGGAGAAAACGGATGAATAGGCTCAAGGCCTGCAAATTAAGGCAATAAGTCGCTGACGTCGCCGCTTTCGCTCATAGCATCAAGCAGCCCTTGAATCTCTTCCTTTTCCGCCAAATACAGGCGACGGCAAAAATCACAATGCAATTCCACCGGCCCGGTATCTTCCAGCAAGGACTCCAATTCCGATCTAGCCAGCGAAGCAAGGGCCCGCAGAACACCGTCTTTCGAGCATGGGCAATAAGGGGTCACTTCAAGGGTTTGGTGAATTTTGGCGGCCATGTCGCCGCGCAAGGCTTCAAAAAGCGACTCCAAATTCAATCCACCCACTCCGGTGGCATCGCCGAAGCGCTCCAAACCTTCCCAAGCAGCGAGATGCGAGGACATTTGCTGGCGGGTGGCGGTCTCAGCATCGGGGAAGGTTTCGGCAAGAAAGCCTCCACACCAAAGCAAGCGAGAGCCATCGGCGCTCATGGCGGATCCCACCTTCAATCGCGCCTCGACTTGTTCACTTTGGGCGAGATAATAGGACAAGCATTCTGAAACATCGGTCGATGTCATTTCGACTAGGCTCTCCGCCAAGCAAGCGCCGTTCATATCCAATTTCCGCACCTTGATGAGCTGGGGTAAGACCATGGGCTCAAAGGCTCCGGTGCGCTGCAAATCTTCGGCCGGAATACGCGCCCGCACTAAGCCCAAAGGTGTTGCGTCGGCCGCGCATAAGCCAATGTCTCCTGTTAATTGCAGGCGCAATTGCACCGTACCTTGACCCTTGAGTCGTGAGGCCAGGAGCAAGGCTGCCGACAGGGTTTCGCCTAAAAGAGCGCAGGCAAAGCCCTGGGCCTGATGTTGATCGGCTATGGCTTGGGCCGCTTGCGTTGCATCGAGCAAAACCAAGCGTATGGGTGAGGTGTCCCCGGTACCACGTAAAATACGGTCGCGGCCTTGGGAATTCGGAGTGGAGATGGGATAAACGGGCATGGCCTTTCCAAAATAGCTAGGGTACCATGGAAATGCTTTTCCAAACTGGAGCGGCCTTATTCGTCCACGGATTTCACGCCTAGCCCTGTTTGCCGTCGTCTTAGCCGGCTTTACCCTGCGCGCCGCCGTGATGGATTGGGGTTGGATAAGCGAGGCTAGCCTGAGGCAAGCCGGATATCCCGAAAGTTTACTGGTTGCCGCACCGGTTTCGTCCGGTTATGGCCCGCAAGGCCGCATTTATGGCTCCTATGTCTATGACGAAGAGAATTTCGCTGCTTTCCTACCCTGGTTTGAGAGCACCCATGCCTTGCGCAAACAAATAGCACGCCAAGAAATGGGTTTTTGGCCGGGGCTTTGGGCACTGTACCAATCGGCCTATGTGCCGGGACATCTTTCATTCAATCCCGTGGCGCCGATGGGCTTTGCGGCCTTCACCGCCCTACTCGCGACCCGGTTTTTCCATTTGCCCGCCGACTCCCCTGAAAGTTGGATGACGGTTTTTTATCGCTTCGGACGCTGGGTCACGGTGCTTGTAACCTTGCCGGCCTTGTTGATTTTTCTCGGGCTTTGGCGCCAATACACGGGCATTGCCCATCCGGCCTGGCTATGCGTCGGTGCCTTTGCCTTTCTGTTTCATCCCTTGCTGCTGACCCATGGGCGCTTCATCACTTACAACATGGCCATGGCCGCCATGGAAATGGGATTGATGCTATGGGCGGCTTATTTCACGGACTCCCATCGCACCCACCAGCCTAGGTTTTGGCAGGCCGCCCTCGCCGGCATGGTTTTAGGGATGGGTATTGCGACAAAACTAACACTTGCGCCGGTAGGGCTCGGCGTGGGAATCGCTTTACTTCATCAGGGTTATGTAGGTTGGCGCCGAGGCCAAACAGCCTTATCTGCCTACCTACCCGCCTGGGCCTTTGCAGCCACGGCCCTTGCCGTCGCAACTTTTTTCTTTGCCCCCGCCCTGATGAATGCTGGCGGCGCCGAGGGTTTGGCTAATCAAAAGCGCATGCTACTGGGACTCGCCGATTTGCATACAGGGACTCCGATGACGCGAGCTTGGATTTATTTCGCGCATACCTTGCCTGCGGCTTTGGGGTTGCCTTTGTATGCGACCGGAGCCGCAGGTTTGCTTGGAATATTGATGCGTTTGCGATTCTCACGTTCGGCAGGCTTGAACGGTTGGACGCGATCGCAATCTCTGTGGGTAGCGGTCACGCTTTGCTTTTTTGTCCTCTATCCCTCTAATGCACTTGGGCTTGAAGTGCAACGGGCCCAAACTGTCACCTGCCTGTGGCTTCTATTCGCGGGCTGGGCCTTATCGAAAACCTATCAGCAGGCTTATCGGCTGGGGTCTCAGCGACCTTGGTTACGCGCCTCCTTGACGATGTGGAGCCTCTATCTCGGCCTCGCCTTACTTTTTGCGGCGCTGTCGACGACTTGGTTTTTCCGTGCCGATAGGCCAGGTTATCGGCAAGCCATGGCCGCATGGACTCTGCAGAATATCCCTGCTGGAGACACCATCTGGATAGACCGGCAAGATCCCAGCACCCTATCGCATTTGTCCCGGGTGGAGTGGAATAAACCGCGAACCCAGGTTACCCGGTATCACTGGGAGGTTCATGGCGAGGACGAATTTCGAGATCAAAAGCCAAGTGCTTGGGGCCAATACCATGCGGTTTGTGATTGCGGAGAAAGATTGGCGGTTTTTCGTTCCCCGGTGAAGAACGAAGTCCCTTGGCATCGCAGCATGCGCATGGTTTTCGGTTGGCATCGCTGGGATCAACTCGTCAATCAACCTGATTTCGGTTTTTTTAAAGCCCTGCCGCATTAAAACCACGGAATGCATTTTTCTCCTTTTCAGGAGAGCCGCATGGCCATGAATGTCTTAATTCCCCTCGGCGATGGATTTGAGGAAATAGAAGCCATTGTGCCACTGGATTTATTCCGCCGGGCGGGAATGCAGGTGAAAACCGCCAGTGTTACCAGTCACCGGGAGGTGACGGGCAGCCACGCCATTTGCCTGGTCGCCGATGTTTTATTGGACGAGGTGATGCAAGAAACTTTCGATTTGGTTTTTCTCCCAGGCGGGCCAGGCGTCGCGGCTTTGCGACGGAATGAAGTTCTTTTGCAAGTCGTTCGTGCGCAGACCGCAAGGAAAGGGCATCTGGCGGCGATTTGTGCCGCTCCACTAATATTGGCCGACCTCGATTTATTGAGTCAGTCTAAAATGACGTCTTTCCCCGGTTGCGAAGTCGAATTGCGCCCCAAGGTGGGCCAATATTTGACCGAGCGCGTGGTTTTTGATGGCAATATCGGCACCTCGCGAGGAGCGGGCACCGCCGAGGAATTCAGCCTGGCCATCATCGCATGGCTGCTTAGCCCCGAAGCCGCCGAAGGGGTGCGACGAAGCATCGTGGCGCGGCCGTGACTTTCACGGCATTGCAAGCCTATTTGGGCGTCTTTCTCATCGGTCTATCCAAAGCGGGATTCGCTACAGGATTGGGCATGCTCACCACGCCTTTATTGGCTGCGGCCATACCTGCCCATCAGGCTATCGGTGTGGTTTTACCCTTGCTCATCCTTTCCGACCTTATCACCCTTGCCCTCTTTCGCAAACATTGGCGCTTTGATTTAATTCGCTGGCCACTGTTGGGAGCCTTGGTTGGCATTGGCTTAGGCATGCTTCTGGTGAACAATTTTCCCGATCAATGGTTGAAATTCAGCATTGGTTGCGTGGGTCTTTTTCTGACTGCGGTCTTAATCATTCGCAATCTCTGGTATCCCGCTCATCCCTGGCGACCCAGTGCCGCAGCAGGCGCAGGTGTTGGCGCCATTGCGGGCTTTACCTCTTCGCTAGCGCATGCTGCCGGGCCAGTGATGGCGCTTTTTCTGCTTGCTCAAAAAGTGGATAAGGCGGTTTTCGTGGCCACCAATGGACTTTTCTTCACCATGAACAATTTGCTGAAATTGCCGCCCTATCTAGCGAGTGGCCTCATCAATGCCGAAACCCTGAAGCTCGATTGGCATTATCTACCCATGATTCCCTTGGGAGTTGTGACCGGTTGGATTTGCAATCGCCTCTTGCCGCAAAAGCATTTCACTCGGGTAGTTTACGGACTGCTAGCGCTTACATCCCTGCAATTGCTCTGGAGTAATTGGCCATAGAGCTTCGGCGCCTCTAGCTACAACTTCAACAACCTTCAATCACGCCGTCTTGCAATTCATGCAAGGTCGGATGATCGCCGCATACCGGGCAATTCACATCTCGCCGGCCTTTGATCTCGCGAAAGCGCAAGGTCAAGGCATCGAAGAGCAGCATGCGATCGACGAGCAAATCACCCAGTCCGAGTAAGTATTTCAAAGCTTCGGTGGCTTGCAAACAACCGATGACGCCAGGCAAAGCTCCGAGCACGCCTGCTTCGGCGCAGCTAGGAACGCTTCCCGCAGGCGGGGCCTCGCGAAACAAACAGCGATAGCAGCGGCTTTGCTTGGGAATCACGGTGAAAATCTGGCCTTCGAAACGGAGCATTCCCGCATGGCTGAAAGGCTTGCCGAGCATAATGCAAGCATCGTTCACCAGGAATTTGGTGGGGAAATTATCACTGCCTTCGACGATGAAATCATAATCGCGAATCAAATCGAGAGCATTGCCGGCCCGCAGCCACTCCTGATGCTCCACCACGGTTACATGGGGATTGATGGCATGCATGCGCTTGGCTGCCGAGGCCGTTTTGGCTTGGCCGACTTGATCGGTATCATGCACCACTTGGCGATGCAGATTCGAGGTGTCGAGGGTGTCGCCGTCGATAACGCCGATGCGACCCACACCGGCCGCCGCCAAGTAAAGCAAGGCGGGCGAACCCAATCCTCCGGCGCCGACAATGAGCACCGAAGCATTTTTGAGGCGCTGCTGACCTTTGAATCCCACGCCAGGGAGCAGCATTTGGCGATCGTAACGCGCCATTTCTTCTGGGGTAAATAGGGCCATGGCTGCCTCGTCGCTTATTCCTTACCGGCGTTGTTTTGATGCAGGGCGGTGCTCAAATAGCGTTCGCCCGTATCGCAGACCAGAGTCACCAAGGTTTGGCCTTGATGCTCGGGACGCTTAATCAATTCATTCATGGCGCAAACATTGGCACCTGTGCTGGGACCCGCCAATAGACCCTCTTCGCGGGCCAGACGGCGCGCAAATTCATAGGCGTCGTCATTATTCACGTGCAATACCTCGTCGATCACCGATCGATCGAGCACGCCGGGTACAAAGCCCGCCCCTATGCCTTGAATTTCATGCCAACCCGGTTTTCCGCCCATTAGCACGGGACTGGCCAAGGGCTCGACCGCAATGACCCGCAAAGAGGGCTTACGCTTTTTCAATACCTGTCCCACGCCCGTGACAAAACCACCTGTGCCGACTCCCGCGATGATCACGTCGATTTGTCCTTGGGTGTCTTCCCAAATCTCCTCGGCGGTGATGCGGCGATGGGTTTCGGGATTGTCGGGATTATCGAATTGATGGAGCATGAAGCAATCGTCGCGCGTGCGCACCAGGGACTTCGCCTTTTCTATGGCTCCAGCCATACCTAAGGCCGCAGGCGTCAAAATGAGTTCGGCGCCATAGACGCGCAATAAATTGCGCCGCTCTGGGCTCATGGATTCGGGCATGACGAGTATGGCGTGATAGCCTTTGACTGCGGCAATCCACGCCAGGGCTATGCCGGTATTGCCGCTGGTGGGCTCGACCAAGGTCATCCCTTTTTTCAAGCGACCACTGCGTTCGGCACCCTGTATCATGCCCAGGGCAATGCGGTCCTTAAGCGAGCCCCCCGGATTGCGCGACTCCAGCTTTAGCAGGAAGAGGGCTTTATCCGAGGGCACAACGGAATGAAGCTTCACCAGCGGTGTCCGCCCAATGGCTTCGGTCAAGTCCTCCAGGTAACGCGGAGAGGACGTCACAGCAAGGGTGCCTCGGGTTGGCCGTCCAAATCGAGATGCAGGCCGCACTCGGTTTTAGTTTCGCCCGCCCAACGGCCGCTGCGATTGCTTTCGCCTTCGGCGGGGCGCTGGGTGCAGGTGAGAGGAGAGCAGCCTATGCTGGTATACCCCTGCGCCGCCAGGGGATGCTCCGGTGTTTCCCAAAGGTGAAAATACAGGTCAACTTGCTCCTGGGTCCAGTCGGCGAAGGGGCAAAGTTTGATTTTACCCCGTTGCACCAAGGCGAAGGGCGTGGCTTTGCGCGTGTCACTTTGATCGCGACGCAAGGCGCTTAGAAAAGCCGAGACGTCTTTGCGCCCTAAAAACTCACGTTGCACCGCCACCTTGTTGATGCCACAGCAGGCATCGGTATCGCGTATGCGTATTTGTCCCTCGGGCAAATTTTCAGCGTATTGGCGGCGTAAAGCCTCTTGGCTGGCAACGCTTTCGACTCGCAAATTCCATTTCGCCGCCAGCACGTCGCGATACATAAAGGTTTCAGGAAAATGAAATCCCGTATCGATGAAAAAAACGCGCAAGGGCAATTGCAGGCGATGCATATGATGCAGCAAGAGAGCGGCATCGCGGCCAAAACTCGAAGTGGCGATCAGACTTTCGCCGAAAAGTTCATAGGCCTTGATCAGGCGGGCATCAGAGTCAAGATCTCGAAATTGCTGATCCAATTCCTTGGCCAAGTCGGCCACTTCTTGCGCGGAGGCTTTGTTGAAATCAAAAGAAGGGGTCATGGTCATTGCCGGGTTACAGGTAATACATCGGAGCGGGTTCTAATTGTTGCTTGGCCTTTTCGGCAATTTGCTGTAAGGTCACGGCTTGCAGTTTTTTGTCCATGGCGAGGCGACCTTCTTGAAAAACATCACGTACCAGGGCCTGCACAATGGGATTTCCGCCTTCAATATCGGCCATGGGAAAAATCTCGCCTTCGGTGGCCTTCAAAATGCGCGACAGGGAAATGATGTCGGCGCTTTCGGCTAATTGATAGCCACCCGTTTTTCCGCGAGCACCTCTCACCAAACCGACGCTTTTCATGAGAATGGCGATTTGTTCCAGGAACTTGAAAGGAATGTCGTATTCGGTGGCAATTTCCCTTAAATGCACCGGCTTATTCGGGTGCTCCCTGGCCTTAATGGCTAAGGCGCACAAAAAGTGCAGGGTATAAAGAGTTTTCGAGGTGATTTTCACCTGGGACAAAATACCATAGCATACTGATAGGTTCAATAGGCTTAATGGAACCTTGCCCGCCTAGGACGTGAAATTCGCTTGAATTTTGCACTTTACTGGCTTAACCCCTATGCCAGAAGCCATCATACGCGCCCTTTCCGAGGCGACCATTCATCAAATCGCCGCTGGCGAAGTCATCGAGCGTCCCGCCAATGTGGTCAAGGAATTGGTGGAAAATGCCCTGGATGCCGGCGCAACTCGCATTACTGTCACTTGCGAGGAAGGCGGCAAGTCGCTGATTCGCGTTGCCGACAATGGCAAGGGTATGGTGCTTGAGGATTTACGCAATTGTTGGCTGCCTCATACGACCAGCAAATTGCGCAATCTCGACGATTTGGAAGTCGTGACCACCATGGGCTTTCGTGGCGAGGCTTTGTGCAGCATGGCGGCGGTGAGTGAACTCACCCTAGAAACCAAAACGCCCGAAGCCGAAGTCGGCGCCTGCCTGACCGTGAATGAAGGCCGAGAAGAGGGATGCCGTGAAGCCGCCCGCGCCACCGGTACCACGGTGTCCGTGCGTCACCTTTTTCTCAATAATCCAGTGCGGCGGAAATTTCTCGGCAGCGCGCGAAGCGAAAGCACGCGCATCCTGAATCAAATCACGCGTCTCGCCTTGGCACGCCCCGACGTGGGCTTTCGCCTTTTGGAAGGTCCAAAGGAAGTGCTGAACTTGCGTGAAGGCACTTTGAAGCATCGCGTCGGCGAAGTCCTGGGATTTCACCAAGTCGAGGAATTGCTTCCCGTGCATTGGAGTGACGGAAACATTCGCGTCGAGGGCCTGGTTTCCACGCCGCAGCAGGCGCGGCAACGCAATACCTATCAGCACTTCTATGTGAATGGCCGCTCGATTTTCAGTCCCAATTTGCAGCGCGCCTTGACGGGCAGCTACGATGTTTTGCCACCTGGCCATCATCCCGTAGCGGTTTTATTTCTCACCTTGCTGCCACGGGAAATTGACGTCAACATTCATCCCACCAAACGGGAAATCCGCTTTTTGCACGAAAGCCGAGTGCATTGGGCCGTATCCCAAGCGGTTACTCACGCCTTGCGTTTGGCCACCGGAGCACCCCAACTTGATTTAGGGCCTGATCCTGAAGGCCTGGTCGACGCCAGGCCGGAATTTGGAGCATCCTCGGAGAATGCGGGCCATGTCGGCGCCCTGGCCCTCGCGCCTTGGACGGCCGAGAATTCGATCGGATCCCCATCGGTTTTCACACCTAGTCCCGAACCGGTTCTTTCCGCGCCAGCATTCCGCTATGATTCCGAGAAGGCCAAGGCATCGATTCTGTCCGAAGCGGAATCCCTGCCACAGGATGGCCCGCGTTTATTCGAATTCCCCAGTGCGCAGGGTCGGCAAGGGGACGTCACCGACAAGTTACCCGGTGCCCTCCCGTCGAACCTGTCTACCCTGGACGCCGGAAGCAATGTGCCTTACTTGCAAGTGCATAATCGATTCATCCTCTTCGCCGTCAGCGGCGGCCTCATGCTGGTGAATCAGCAAGCCGCCCATGAGCGCGTGCTTTATGAGAAAGCCCTGGAGGACATGCGCCGTCCGGGGCGTTTCAGCAGCCAGCAATTGCTTTTCCCGGAAATCGTCGAGCTTCAGCCCGACGAGGCCCGCATGGCCGAGGAGCATGCCGCCTCCCTGCTGGCCTTGGGTTTTGATCTTGAGGCCTTTGGTGGACGAACTTTTCAAATTCGCGGCCTGCCTTCCGAAGTCGCTTCCGAGCGAGCGAGGAAAGTTTTGCAGGCCATGCTCCAGGATTTGCTGCATGGCGAAGCCGGTCGCACCAAGGCCAGCGAGGAAATGGCCCAGCGCTTAGCGCGCGCCTATGCCCGCGTGACTTGCATTCGCCTGGATGAGCCGCTTGACGGCCCTCGCATGGCTGCCCTCATGGACGCACTCTTCGCTACCCGTAACCCCTATGTTTCGCCCACAGGCGCACCGGTGGTCATTCGTTTTCCCTTGACCGAACTCAATCGTCGCTTCGGTCTTTGAATCGAAAGTGAGGGCGAAATGGCCCAAACCCATGGAATTTTCCTGGCCTTGCCCATCTCCACGGTAGGCCGCATCCTTATTGTTTTGCTCGGCGCCTTTGGCTGGCAGGCAGCCCATGCCCTCATCGTCGTCGACGGGCGCATTTTGCCTGCATGGCCCGACACCGGCAGCGGATCTTTTTCTCGGCCGGCCTTAGCCAAGGCATCGGCCACGCCCTATTTAGGGCAATACCCCCATCCTAAGGGAACGGTTTATGGGCTGACTTTGGTGATTGATTTTTCCGATCAATCGCCGGCCTTCACCAAGGCTCAGGTCGAAAACTGGCTCAATACCAAAGGCTTTCAATCCGGCAATGTCAAAGGTTCGGTGCGTGATTTTTATAGCGAGATTTCCAATGGCCAAGTCGACTTCGTCAATGAGGTGTATGGCATTTATCGGGCCAAGCAAACCAAGGCTTATTATGAAGGAGGCTCGGGTTATGCTCGCGCCCAGGAATTAATTCAGGAAGTTCTGACAGCCTTCGATGGTGAAATCGATTTCTCCAAATTCGACAATGACAAGGACGGAAAAACGGAAGCCATCAGCTTGCTTTATGCCGGGCGTGGCCTCACTTGGGGCCAGGGGCTTTGGCCGCATGCCGGGGCTCTCAATCAAAAGCGAGATGGCGTCACCCTGTCGCGATACATGATGACCGACATGGGGGATAGCTATTCTCTTTATGTGTTTTGTCACGAAGTCGGTCATATGCTTTTCGGGTGGCCTGATTTATATGGCGTCGGCGATTATTGCCTCATGGGCAATCGCATGAATGACGCTAATCCGGTGCCGGTCAACGATTTCTTTCGCGCCGATCAGGGGTGGATTCCCCTTGTCGACATAAGCGCCGCGGATAACTTGGCCTTGAAAGCTTTGCCCAATGGGGCGGGATATCGCTTTCTCAACCCCGCCAGATCGCAGGAATGCTTTTTCTGGTCCAATATCAAAAACACCGGCCGATATGCCTCTCTGCGCGGGAAGGGTCTTTTGGTCTGGCATTTCGACAAAGCCATAGGCAGCAATGACCCGCCAAAAACCTTGTGCCTTGGCGTGGTACAGGCCGATGGTCGTCACGATTTAGATACGACCATGTGGCCCAGCCCTGGCAGCGATGCCAAGGATTTTTTCGGGCAAGGGGGAAAGGTGGAGTTCAGCACCCTGACCCTCCCGGCAGCCCTGTGGAATGATGGCAAGGCATCGGGGCTTCGTTTGCACCAAATCGGAGTGGCACAAGATTCCTTGCCCTTTGCCGTGGGGACGGGCACCCCAGTCTCGGTTAACAAAGGAAAGCAAAAAACACGTATTTCGCGTCAGCAAGGCCCGGATAGTCGCCTGCCGGGCAAAGCCCTGGGGCGGAAATGGCCTCCTCGCGAATGGTAGGATTCGTGCATGCTTTTCACGGTTGGCGGTTTGGGTCGAAAGCCCAGCCTAGTTTTGTTTTTCCTGTCGGCTTGGGCGGGCGTCGCGGCACAAACGACAGGCAAGGCTCCGAAGGTGGGGCTAGTGCAATGGGAGCAAGGTGAAAATCCGATCTGGTCTCCGCGCCTTGTTCGGGGATTGGCTGGCCTGATTGAAGCCGATAGCGGTTTTGCCGGGGCTCCAGCGCTGGGGCCTTTGAAGGCTCAGCTGAAGCGAGAAATAAATCCCCAGGATTTAGCCTCCGGGGGGGCTACAACGGTGGCGAAGGATTTCGCCGTCGACCATTTGATACATCTCGAATTGCATGACCTGATTCCGCAGCATCGCGTAGATCGGCATAAATGGAAGTTATGGGAAGCCGCCGAATCTTGGGGATTGTCTTTAAGGCTGACGATTTGGGACGGAAAGTCCGGACGGGTGATTCATGATGGGCGCGTGCCGGGCACGGTGACCGTGCAGGAAAAAAGCTTTTGGCCTTATCGCGAGTTTTCAGCCATGTCTTTTAGTGAGCAGGAAAAAAAGCGAGATCAATTATTGGATGCGACCTTGGCTGCCACGAAAGACACCGTGGCCAGGATACTTTTGGGCCGAAAATTTGCTGTTTCAGGGGATACGCTGGCGGGGGCTGGGAAGGTAGGAGTCCCGGCCAAACCAAGCGCTCCTTAAGAAACTAGGGGATAAAAGAGACAGTAAAAATTCGCGGGCCGTATTAGGCCCGCACCCTGCCTTAAACGACGGCGGTATCGTCTTTCCAAATCAAAATCGATCCGCAGCTTTCGCAGGCAACAATGGCCTGCTTTTTCGCGGCCTCTCCT
>JAYUVP010000242.1:0-14706 GCA_043753995.1 Fibrobacterota bacterium | reverse complement strand
TTTCGGGTCAATCCATCACCCCAGCGTCTGTGGTTTCCGATGTCCATCGCGACGTCGTCATCTCCCTCGACATCGAGGGGACGATTTCTAAGGTGACTGCTGATTTGAGCCTCTGCGGAGGATCGCAACAGGCCGCATTGGTTCATGGCACAGGCAACCACTGGAGCCTCACGCACACCATTCCGGCGGGCATGGGCGGTGGCCTGCGCAATGTCGTCGTCACCGCCGTGAGCGCGGGCAATGACACAGCCACCCTCTCCATGGCATTGCAAATCACCGACAACGTCACACCCGTCCTCGTCTCGCAGGGAAAGTCGACCACGACATCTTCGACCCAGCAAGGCAATGTCGGAGCCAACGCCGTCGATGGGACTAAGACGACGCGGTGGGAAAGCTCGGCTACTCCGCCGCAATGGCTCGCCGTCGATCTCGCCGCGACGACAAAGATCCATCGCGTGGTCATCCATTGGGAAGCGGCTTTCGCCTCGGAATACAGCGTTCAAGTTTCGGACGATGGCACGACGTGGACCAAGGTTTACACAACATCCTCCGGAAACGGTGGCGCGGATGAGATTTTCCTGGCGCCTATGGAGACCCGCCATGTAAGAGTCCATTGCGCCCAGCGCGGAACGAATTATGCCTTCTCTATCTACGAGCTAGAAGTCTTCTCCTACACCATTGGCAAGGCCGCGGTGTTTCGTCACGCGAACCCATTCACTGTCAGCTCGACCTTGTCCTCGAGTACGACAGGATGGCAAGTCACTTTGGCTAATGGAACGCCGTGGACGCTTTCCATCCATACGGGATCAGGTCGGCTGATCGGTCGGACTTCAGGTGTTGGGAGCCGATGGGTTCCGCTTGGAAGGCAATCCGGAGTCGTCGTCGCGTCCCTCACAAACCACGCGACCCAAGGTAGGATTCGACGGGAAATCAACCTGGGATATTGAAATGCGAGGTAGCATAGGTGAGTCAACTGCGTCATCAGATTTACCCAGGGACATGATATGATTCGAATTTACTTTGGTTTAGCCGTAGGTATTCTGCTGTGTGCCGACTAAACCTCAGCGAGTGATCTGACGATCGATACATGGCAGCACTTGCCCATTCTTAGGGCTTCTTGCTGGATACTCTCTCTTCAGATACGCTTATCACGCCTGAATTTTTGAAGCAATATCAGATCATAGTTTGGAATAACAATTCCAATGGTCAAGCTTCGGTTCCCTTGGCGACTGCACGTATTGCGATTGTCGAGTACGTGCATCAAGGAGGTGGGTGGTTGGGGCATAGGCAAATCAAAACCCCTTTACCATCAAAAACGGTTTTCACCGGAACTGACTGTACCACCTTCGGAGGACCCGTCGGTAAATGCATAGCCGAGAGTATCGACTGTATCGTTTCCTCTGTCTTTACCATGGCAAGCAAGTGCAGCCGCTCATTCGCCAAGGGGGGCCGCAAGATGTAGCGGCATAGCATTTCTTTTCCCTGTTTGTCGTTCCCAGCGACACGCCTAGCCGCGTGCAGATTGAAGGCACCGAGCTGGGCGCACAGGTAACCTTTGTGTTCCGGGCTCATCTCGGCCTCGCTCAGCATGAGCACCGGTTTGCGCTTGTGCGCGGGACCAGCGGGAGGCGAGCCCGAAGTCGCAGCCGAGAGCAAGGTCGAGTGCGCCGGGTCGGTTTTGCCAAAGCCTTCGCCCAAGATTGCACTCACTTCATCATCGCCGGGAGCGGCGGCGAAGGTGATGACGCCACGCTTTTGCAGGTACTTCAGGATGCGCTCACGGGTTCGCTCAACGACGAAGTCGATATCGGCTTGGGTCAGTTTGGGCGCGACTTGGAAGATGGGCGTGGGCATTGTGGCATCCGCTGCCTCGGGTTGCTGCGGCGGTAAGTACACGCCATCCAGAAATAAAGTGTGAAAGTGCGGGTTGAGGCGCAAGTCGGAGGAGGCGCGTTGAATGACAGTGACCGAACCGGTTTGGCTGCCGGGGTGGTGGCGGCTATACCAAGCAGATAGCGTGGCCTTGTGATTTATGCAACTGATCAGGAAAAGGTAACCCACCCAGGCCGGGAAAGCCCTGGTTTTTAAATCACTTCTCGTCGTACCGTTTTCCGTCTGCAGGGCGCGCAAAGGCATATCCAAACGTAATTCTCATTAAATACCGCAGCCTTCGATTCTGGGCTGGCCCAGCTTTGCTTTTCTTCGGGGGAAGGCGAGGCCGGCAAGAGGGTCAGAGCAAGGCGGGCCAAGCCTGGGGGGCGTTTGGACGGCCCGGAACGAGAGTCTGAGACCCCCGAAAATCAAGACAAGATTGCCGCTTATTTTCAAAGCGGCAACCAAGTGCCTAAAATCTTCGCATTCGTCTACCGAAAGGACTAGAAGACCTTATATATCGTCGTGCGGCTTTGGCGTATCGTGCCTTTGCCATGCCATTTCACCCGGAATTCCCAATTGTTGGTATTCGAAGAAGGGTTGGTGAATTCCAACGCGAAATTGGTGAGCTTGCCATTCCCGTAGAAATCCCCCCGATAGAGATCTCTCCCGGTCACATTGACCACAGTACCACTGGCATTACGGTAGAGAATATCGAGTGTGGCCACTTTCTCGGTGGCGGGTAGAATGTTGTCGATGGAGAGCCTGTAAATCACCACGTAATTGGTTTGGTACACGCTCGTATAGGGTCCATAGGTGAGGTATTGACTGCCACAAGAAGGATTGCAACCCGTGCCGCCGACCTTGGCCTCCCACATGTCGGTGCCCGGCACGATATAACCCACATTGTGATAGGTATAACGACCTGGCCAAAAGTCAAGATCCTTGTTTTGTGATTCAGTCAGGACATAAACATCGCTCTGAACCAAATTGCCGCCGCCTCGATGCTGCGTGCGCATTTCGATGTTTGCCCCACCCCCAGGAAAGTTCACGCTTTCGCAATGGGTAAAGAGCTTAAACGTCGAAGTCGAGAACTCTTTGTAAGAATAAATTGAGCCGGAATTGGCGTCGCGCACATCGCGCGAGTAGGTCAGGGTTTGACCCGGCGTGGGCGTTGCCTGTATCTTGCTCATGACCACGGCTTCTCCCGAGGGGATATAATTGACATAAGGTCCATAAGTCATATTCTTGTACTCACCGGGTGCCGGTGCCGTCCAAGTCATGCTCCAGTAATTGGAACCCGAAGCACTTCCACCCTGGTGATACATCTGGTTCACGATGTTGTACACATAGGCTTGCGGTTTGCCTAGGGCCACAACTCCACACAAAATCATGGACATACGAAATGAAAATCGCATAGCGTCTCCTTTTTCTTCCAGCTGATGTTTAAGCGCGTGACGAATCTACATTCGGTTTGTTCAACTTTGTTTAAATCTCCCGGAGGATTCTAGAATCCCCATATTTGCCTATCGCTTTCGCGAGTCGCCCCTTCCAGCGCGACAGGGGGGTAGCCTACTCGTTATGGTAATCACGGTATGAAATGGGCTGCGGCGGATCCACGGTTTTCATTTTGGTCTATCTTAGGTCCAAAGGACGGGGCCGTCTGCCCGCCTTCCGCGCAGAAAACAAATCGAAGGAGATTCTTATGCAAGCCTATCAGCGTTTTGCCGTGCTTTTATTGTCCGTGGCAACTGGATTAGCCTCGGCACGCACCTACAACATCGTCACCCAGATGTGGCATGAGAAGGCGACGTATCCTACGGGATACGCCGTCGGAGGCACGTGGCGGTCCGTATGGAATCGATGCAACGGATGCAACGGCTTCTTCCCGTCCTCCGGTCCTGGGCTTACGGATTTGCCCGCTCAAAGGGATATCATCGCCACCACCAAATACTGCCCCACTGTAAATCCCGGCCAGACCATGAAATTCCAGTGGCAGACCTACAACGGCGTAGGCAACACGGTCATCACCCAGAAGCAATACGACTTTACCCCGGCCAATGCGCCGGGCTGCTTCGACGCCTACGGGGTCTTCCAGGTTCCGTTCGGCCATAGTTTCCAGCTCCGGACGCGCTATTGGGGAGGCGGGACGCTGGACCAATACTCGATCCAGATTCTCCCGGAAACGGAAAACCTGTTTTATGAAATCAATGCCATCTCCCAACAGTATCACGAAATGGGACGGGCATCCGGTTTCGCCTGGACGGCCGATCCGGCATTGGATGGGATCGACCGATTCATGACCTATGGCCCCTATTGGAATCTGGATGGCCTGAGCACCTATTTCGTGCTGTTCCGCGTAGCCATCGAAAATATCTCGGGCAGCAATGACGTGATCGCCCAATTGGACGTGACCGGCGATTACAATGGGGATCCGGCCTATGTCCTCGCTTCGTATGATGCGCGCCGCAGCCATTTCACGGCCAACAACGTGTATCAGAACTTCATCCTGAAGGTCAATACCTCCGCCGCGCTCACCGGGGTCCAGTGCCGGGTTCGCTTCAAGGCTACCGCGGTGACCAAGGTGATCAACACCAAGGTTTTCAAGGCCGACAGCTATATCTGGTGAAAAACCAGGTCGGGAAAATTCAATAAGGACGGCGAGTCGAATGATGTGAAAACGGGTTACGCTAACGGGATGGCATGAGTCGAATCGGAATGGCGAAAACTTCGATGACCCCCCACGGTCGAAATTCGCCATTTCAGAACCCAAATCGACGATTGCTCTACCTACTATTGAGAAAGCGGCGGAATTCTTAGGTGGGTGAATATGCGTGACATTTTGCTTTTCTGCATTTTCTTCGGGATATCGGGGTTGGGCGCCGTGCCTACGGTATTCGCGGCCCCGGGTCCGGGAAACCTGGATCAAGTCGCCATTCATTCGCTTTATACTGAAGGCGAATTCGAGAAGGCCGAGGCGATCTTGATCGCCTTTCAAAAAAACCACGCCGCCTATTCTCGAGAGCATAGGCAAATCAAAACCCCATTCCCATCAAAAACCGTCGTCCCCGGCATCACCCTACCTTTCTTCCGCGAAATCGTCACTCCATTCACCGCAGAGGCCTATCCTACATTCGAGGATCGCCCCACTCCATTTTCAAAAATTATTCCGACAGGAGGGTTTCGTTTTCCTTGAGACGCTTGATCACGGTTTGTCGCGCCAAACCGATTAAGCTGGCAGCCAAAGAGCGGTTGCCCTGGGCTCTGCGCACCGCTTCATTCACCAAGAGTCTTTCCCATTCTTGCGCCGTGGGCAAAACTTCGGGGAAGCGCCAAGCCTCTCCCGTCTCTTCGTTTTTATCACCCACCGGTGCTGCGGGTCCACCCCCGAGGTCGGCGGCATAGCCCACGGCCTGCCGGCGCTCAGCCAATTTATCCCGCAAGGGTCCGAGGCCTAAGATGCGCGTGGTATTGCGGCTTACTGCATCGAAGAGAAGCCCCTGCAATTCACGCACATTACCGGGATAGCTATAGGTCGCCAATAAGGGATGTAATTCGGGCGGCAAATAAGGCATGGGCTTGTCGCATTCCTTCGCGGCCTCCGCGACAAAGGCCTTGGCCAAAAGGGGCAGGTCTTCTAGGCGGTCACGCAGGGGCGGAATATGCACTTCATGGGTTTGCAGACGAAAGAAAAGATCTTGGCGAAAGCGTCCTTCACGCACCGCGCTGGCGAGATCGCGATGGGTGGCAACGATGATACGTGCCGTCGATCGCTTAGCCTTATCCGATCCAATGGGATGAAAGCTTCCATCTTGCAGGAGGCGCAATAGCTTCACTTGGGAGGCTGCGCTTAAGTCGCCGATTTCATCGAGGAATAAGGTGCCGCCGGCCGCTTCTTCGATGAGGCCTTTACGATCGCGATCGGCCCCCGTAAAGGCCCCACGGGCATGACCGAAAAGCGTGTCGGCGAAAACGCCATCGTCTATGCCTGCTGCATTGGCCACCACAAAAGCCCCGCGACGGTCGGAGGCAAGATGGATGGCCTTGGCCATTAACTCCTTGCCCGTGCCCGTCTCCCCCGCCACTAGAATCGGAAACGAAGTTCGCGCCACGGCCTCGACATAAAGGAAAAGCCTTTGCATGGTCGGGCTCTGGGTGATAAAGGCGGCAAAGGATTCGGGATGCGAAAGTTCTTGGCGAAGTATGCCTTGCTTGAGGGCCGCCGCTTCGCCGAGCAATAGGCGATGGTCCAGAGCGCGGCTGAGGCTCGCCAACATTTGCTGCTCGGTGACGGGCTTGACCCAATAGTCGAAGGCTCCGGCGCGCATGCAATTCACCGCGGCTTCGACTTCATTCACGGCGGTGAGCATGCACACCGTCACCTGGGGATGCCTTTCGGTGATGGCCGTCAATAAATCGCGGCCATCGCGACCCGGCATATTCAAATCGAGCACAACCAAATCAAAGGCCTGTTTTTCTAAGAGGGGTAGCACGGCTTCGCTGTCGGATAAAACCTCGACGCCTTCATAGCCGGCCATGCGCAAGGCCAAGGAAGCCGATCGCAAAAACTGAATTTCGTCGTCGACCAATAAAATTTTGGCGACCGAAATTCGTGGAGGTTTGGCAATCGCCGTCATAGCCCGTTCCTCAATTCACTGCGGGCAAAAAAACTGTCGCCGTCGTCCCCTGCCCGGGACGGCTATCAAATTCGATTTGGCCATGATGCGCCAGGACTATGCTATGGGAAATGGAAAGCCCCAACCCTACCCCACCCCGGCTACGCCGGGTGGTGTAAAAGGGATCGAAAAGCCTTTCTACTTGCTCAGCCGTCATGCCCTCACCCTTGTCTTCGACTTGTATCCAATGACGTTGGGTCGCCTCGTCATAGCCCACGCGCAAAACAATCGGACAGGATTTATTCGTCAGCGAGTCGCATGCATTACTCAACAAATTCACCACCACCTGCTCTAATTGCAGGCGATTGCCCAGCACCTGCAAGGGTCGCGTGGCGGGCTGCCATTGAAAATGATCGGTGGCCAGGCGCAAACGTCCGCCAGCCGTCAGCAAAGCATTTTGCCCGACTTGATTCAAATCCACTTCTTCATTGCGAAGCAAAGGTTCTAAGCGCGCATAATCTTTTAGCCCGACCACCAAGGTCCGAATGCGCTCGGCACCGCCTTGTATGCCATGAAAAAGCGCTGCGATTTCCAGGCGCATTTCGGCATAGGGCAAACCCGCGAGGCGATAGTCGGGATTGGCTTCCGCATGCGCATCCAAGAGAGGTTGTATTTCCGAGAAGAGGCGCTCGAGCAAATCGCTATTGAACATGATCAAGTTATTGGGATTATTGATTTCATGCGCCAATCCCGAGACCAAAACACTGAGCGAGGCGAGTTTATCGGCCTTGGAAAGCTGCACTTGCCGCAAGCGACTGCATTGCTCGGCATAGAGTCTTTCCATTTCGGCCGCAGCGCGAACGGCAAAGCGTCGCAGCACTTCCTGGGCCGCCTTGGGTTCATTCACCTTGCTCTGATAAAAGGCGCCTAAAAAACCAAAGACCTTGCCTTTCGCATCCGGCAAAGGGGCCAGCAATACCGATTGCAAACTTAGGTCCGCCACCATGGGATGATTCGGAAAAGCCTTTTGCAAATCCTGGCGAAAGACCATGGCCCCGGCTTGCAAATCCCCAAGCATTTTTTTTTCCAAATAGAAACGGCGGGGCGGCGAAAGGAGGGCTTGCGGACTCGATTCCAACAAGTGCACCCAGCCCGGGCGCGAGTCATCGAATTCCCCGAGCAAGACCAAGTCGGCTTGCAGCGGCTCCAAAAGAAATTCCACCATGCCGCGCAAGAATTCAAAACCCAGCCGCGACCCCATTTGCAGGTCAATGACTTCCACCAAGTCTTGCGCCCGCTGATGCGATAGCGCCTCTTCCGTATTGGGTGTGAAGACGGTGGACTTGGGCATAGTGACCCAAGCTTAGCCCTTTATAAAGGCCTTAAGCAGGGATTTCGTGACCCACCTGCCGGAATTCGGGATGCAGGCCCACGGCCCGAGGACGCAGCCTCACCCAGGCCTCATTGTCTGGTAGGCGAAAGCCCTCGCGCAAAAACGGCTCAGCCTGGAATTTGGCCAAGGGGGTAATGCGCACGGTCCAGCCATTCTCGGCATGCTTATGCCAAGTCAGGCTTTTCAGCCATTTTTTCTTGAGGGCATCCTTGGAAAAAACCGCCTCCCAGCCTTCACCGCGTCGCATTTGGGTGAAAGGCATGGATCGAGGTTGGGCGAACTTTTGGAATTGCGGTTCATAAGGCGAATCGATTTCCCAGGCTTTGGGCACCAAGGCTTCGACCTGTTCAGACGACAAGGGCAATAGGGCCAGCAAGCGCCCCCATTCGCCCAATTGCAAATTCACCTCGCCCACAAAAACCGGATCGGCCATGAGCAGGGTCAGCTTTTCGGCGGTTTCGCTTTGCCAGTCCAGAGTGACCACGTCTTCGCCGCAGACATAACAGCCATATTCGCCTTCGGGCGCCCAGCTCGTGCGATAGCGCCAAAAACCCGGCGTCAATTCAGGAGCCACGCGCATCATGGTGCTGGCCAAAACCAAGCCGACATATTTGCGGGGCAAGCCCAAAACCTTTTCGCTCCAATCGACAGCGAAGGTCATAGAGACGGCATTCTTGCGAAAGGCCTTGAGCGAATTCTGAAAGCTTTGCGAATCCGAGGGATGCTTTTTGCGTAGATGGATTAAGCCCTGGGTGTCTTCTTCGGTTTCGCAAGAGTCGCAGGCCAGGCAGGTGCCTTCTTTTTGCGTGGTGCCCAGGCAATAGCCTTTGTCTTCGTGACGGCTAGCACGTTTGTATTGCACCCAGAGAAAATTGCGCCGCACACCCGTATCATGCCGCGCCCAAGGTTTATTGGCATGCGATGCCAAATCACCACCGGCCAGAGTCTTCGCATCGGGCAATCCGCGCAATTCCAATTGGGTGCGCAAGGACGCCATGAAGCGCTTGTCCATGGTGCGATAATACAGAAAGCCGGTTTCCTTCACGGCCGCCTGCAAGGCCTCCCAATATTCGGGAACATCGGCGCGCACCAAAACCTGGGACACATAATTCTCAGCCTCTTCGGCGGCCTCGCGCCAGAAAAAGCCCGCCTTCTCAACAATGTATCCGAGACGCCGCGTAATGGCGGCATAGGTTTCGGGTGTGGGCGACGGCGCGAATTCGAGCGGCGTCCAGGGAAAGCGCACCAAGGGCGTGGCGCTGAAAGTCAGTTTGGGCGGAATCTCGCAAACCCGCATGACGTCTGGAAGCCGCCGCAAGAATTCGGCGAACTCTTCGAAGTCTTCTTCATTCTCCAAGCCCGTGGCAATCATGAAGACCTTGAGCTCGCGCACTTGATGGCGAAATACCGCGCCCAAAGCCTTCCACAAATCGTCTTCTTCCAGGCCCTTTTGCAAATAACGACGCAGGCGCGCCGACACGCCTTCCATGCCGAAGGTGAAGCTGGCCTTGCCCAGGGCGCGCAAATAGCCCAGCATGCCGGGATCATGAGCAATCATGTCAAAGCGCTGGCTCTTGAGGCCTATGCTATTGAAATGCCCTCCCAGCCGCTCGAGCAAAGGATAAAGGTCTTCGTAGAAATTGAAATTGAAGCTGAAGAGATCAATGCCTTCGAGGCCCATTTCGCGCTTGAGCCGCAAAGCATTGTTGACCACGGTGTCTTGCGGATTCTCGCGATAAGGCTTGAGATCAAAACTCTCGGCGCAAAAGCTGCAAAAGGCCGGACAACCCCGGCTCAAGGCCACCGGCTCTTGTCCCAAGCCCGAATACTTGTAAAGCACGGGACGCAGGGCAGGTAACTTGCGAATGTCGAGGGTTTCGGTATTGCGCTTGCGCGTGGGCTTGCCCGTGCCGGGCTGGGCGAAGCCAGGGATTTTCTCCAGCTCTTGCAGCAAAAAGGGCTTGTCCCAACCCTGCTTGCGCCCCTCGGCACAAATGCCGAAAAGTTCCTGTATGTCTTCGATATTTTCGCCCACGAAAAGCCCGTCTATGGGCGATTCCGCATGATCGAGCACCGAGGCATGAAAGACATTGGCCCCGCCTAAAATCAGCAAGGGAAAATCACGCCGCGCTAACCTCTCTTCGCGAGGCAGCCACAAGCCGCTGCGCTGCAGCAAGGTCGGCAAATTCACCAGCTCTTGCACAATGGCATTGCTGAGCGCAATCACGTCAAAATCCTGCGGACCCGACTTGCTTTGCGTGCCCACCAACCAGGGAATGCCGGCTTCGGCCAGCAAATCGCCATCGCGAGGCGGCGGCAAATAAGCCAAATCGGGGTAAAGTCCGGGAACCGAGGCCAAGGCTTGATAAAGCAAGGTGTGGGTGAAAGATTCCGACGTGTCCAGGTAGGTGGACATGCGGGCAATGAGCACTTTCAGCGGCCTTTGGTCATATTCACTCAAAGGCAGGGTATTCCACTCTCCCCCACGTAACCAATAGCCATGGCCAGAGAGGCGATGGGAAAGGAGGTCAATCGCAGCGGAATAGGAATTTAAAGCCATGGGGGGCATAATCTAGCTAGCCAGCCTGCACGGCGTTGACGACATTTGCAAAATGGCCTTAGTCGATTCCCATGGACGCAAACTTCACAAGCTACGCATACAGCTCACCGATGCCTGCAATTTTCGCTGCGTCTATTGCATGCCCGAAGACATGCGCTTTCAGTCCCAGAAAAGCCTACTGACCCCCACCGAATTCGAAAACCTCGCCCGCGCCCTGCATGCTTTCGGCGTCGATGAAATTCGCCTCACCGGCGGCGAGCCCCTGCTCAGCCCCGATTTCAACGACATCGCCACCCGCCTCTCTCGCCTACCCTGGAAAAAATTCGGACTCACCACCAATGGCTGGCATCTCGAAGAGAAGCTCGACTTGCTCGCCTCCATCGGCCTCACCTCGATCAATGTCAGCCTCGACAGCCTACGCGAAGATCGCTTCGCCTCCCTCACCCGCCGCGGCAAAATCGACCCCGTCCTACGCGGCATTTTCGCTGCCCGCGCCCGCGGCTTCACGGTCAAAATCAATTGCATTGTCTTTCGTGATATCAATGACGACGAACTTTTTGATTTTGCTGTATTTTCTGAGCAGCACGGCGTTGAGGTCCGCTTCCTGGAATTGATGAAGGTCGGCCCAGGCCACTGGAATCACGCCGAACGTTTCATCCCCGCCGCAACCCTTATCGAACGTCTGCGCCTCGAATACGAATTGATCGAAGTGCCGGTGCCTGAAGACGCTACCGCTTTTGTGTTTCGTACGCCGGGGGGAGGAAAGCTGGGATTCATTGCTTCGGAATCGCAGCCTTTTTGCGGGACTTGCTCACGGTTAAGACTCACGGCTACGGGGGTTTTGCGGGCTTGTTTGTTTTCGGAGGAAGGCGTGATGCTGCGCGGAAGGGACCCGCTGGATTTTCCGGAGTTGTTGCAGAAGTTGATGCCGATGAAGCCGAGTCATCGCTTGGATCATATTCATCAGCCGATGAATCAGATTGGAGGGTGAGGAAAGTCGCGTGATTCCCTGGTGTCTTTCGGCAGGTCAGGTCGTCAATTTTTCCATCGATCGCCTTCTTTTCCTAATGAAGAGGCCGATCATGCCAAGGCTGAGAAAGGCAAAAGTGGATGGTTCAGGAACTACGGCAGTAATTAGGACATTATCGATGATCTGATCTTTTTGAAAGCTGCTGGGACTTGTATCAAAGAATCCAAAATTCGTTACTTGACTGATAGCAATAAAAGCCACATCAAAATGCGTAAAGGGAAGGTCCGTGTTATACACTCCAACATATCCGCCTGAAATATCAAGGAGCGTAATACCGTCAACCTTGATTGCCATGCTTTGAAAGCCTGGATGGGTTGCCTTCCAATCCAAAGAAATCAAATAGGTGGCTCCGATTTCGGTCGATAATTCTTGAGTAATATGCGAGCCGGTAGCGTCACCAAAAGCGAATTCAAGCGCAGAATTCCCATCCGTTGTCCCGTAAAAACCCATCACATCAAAGAATCTTGAGGCACTCCAACCATCCAGGCCTGATTCAAAACTTCCATTGGTTACCAAATTAGCGTGGGATTCAGAAGTAAAGAGCACTGCGATTACGATAATTGAAACTAAGCCGGAATAAATTCTCATGGTGACACGTCCGTAAAATTGGATATGGATAAAAGTAAGAAGAATAAATGTGGCGGCGATTCTTTCACTACCCTGCATAATCCCACACTTGGAACCGACAGATCCGGTCCTTTGTACCGGCGGCGCTAGGGAACTAGACGTTCACCATGGATTGGATTTTGCATAGGGGGCAGCCGGGAGAAAAGGGGACGTGCGGCTTCAGTGGCAAGCTACCCAGTGAAGAATAGGGATGAATGTACCATGGGAGCATTTATGAACCAGAAAAGACGCCTCGGATAAGCAAATTCCTTAAAGGCTGGGCAGGGTTCTGGCTATCTTGGAAGCCTTTCAAAAACAGTGGATAACCAATAATGACGAGTCTCGCTCAACGCGCCGAATTGCAAGCCCAAATCTGGAAAATCGCCAATGATGTTCGAGGATCAGTCGATGGGTGGGATTTCAAGCAATTCGTATTAGGAAGCCTATTTTATCGCTTTATCAGCGAGAACTTCGCCGGATACATCGAGGCCGGCGACGATTCGGTGAAATACGCCGAACTCCCGGATTCGGTCATCACGGCGGCCATCAAGGACGATGCCATCAAGACTAAGGGATATTTCATTTATCCCAGCCAGCTCTTTGCCAATGTGGTGAAAACCGCGACGACCAATGAAAGCCTGAATACCGATTTGGCCAAGATCTTCACCGCCATCGAAAGCAGCGCCAACGGATATCCTTCCGAACTCGACATCAAGGGGCTATTCGCCGACTTTGATACCACCAGTAATCGGCTGGGCAATACTGTCAAGGACAAGAATACCCGGCTGGCCGCCGTACTGAAGGGTGTGGCCGGCCTGAATTTCGGCAGTTTCGAGGAAAACAAGATCGATCTCTTCGGCGATGCCTACGAATTCTTGATCTCGAATTATGCGGCCAATGCTGGCAAGTCCGGCGGCGAATTCTTCACCCCGCAGCATGTTTCCAAACTCATCGCCCAACTGGCCATGCATAAGCAAACGTCAGTGAATAAAATCTATGACCCCGCCTGCGGCTCGGGCTCCCTGTTGTTGCAGGCGAAAAAGCATTTCGACAACCATCTGATTGAAGATGGCTTTTGGGGACAGGAAATTAATCACACGACCTACAACTTGGCCCGCATGAACATGTTCCTGCACAATATCAACTACGACAAGTTCGATATTGCCCTGGGCAATACCCTTCTCGACCCGCATTTCGGCGATGAAAAACCATTCGATGCCATTGTCTCCAACCCGCCTTATTCGGTGACCTGGATCGGCAACGACGACCCGACCCTGATCAACGATGCGCGCTTCGCCCCGGCCGGCGTCCTGGCGCCCAAGTCCAAGGCTGACTTCGCCTTCGTGCTGCATGCCCTCAGCTACCTTTCCGGCAAGGGCCGCGCCGTCATCGTCTGCTTTCCGGGAATTTTCTATCGGGGCGGGGCGGAACAGAAAATCCGCCAATACCTGATCGACAACAATTTCGTAGAGACTGTGATCGCGTTGCCGCCCAATCTCTTCTACGGGACCACCATTGCCGTCAACATCCTAGTCCTCTCCAAACACAAGACCCAAAACCTCACCCAATTCATCGATGCCAGCGGGGAGGAATTCTTTAAAAAGGAAACCAATAACAATATCCTCACCGAGGCCCATATCCAGCGCATCATGGACCTTTTCGACCGCAAAGAGGACGTCGCCCATGTCTCCCGGTCGGTTGATAATCGGGACATTGGCAAAAATGAATACAGCCTCACGGTCAGCTCCTATGTCGAAGCCAAGGACACCCGTGATGTGGTGGATATTCACCAACTGAATACCGAGATTCAAAGCACGGTGGTGAAAATCGACAAGCTCCGCAAGGATATCGATGCCATTATCGCGGAGATTGAAGCGTGAGCGGTCTGAACTTATTGGATAGGCTGCTGGATGGGGTGGCAGTGGAGTGGAAGGCGTTGGGGGAATTAGCAGAATTAGTTCGAGGCAATGGTTTGCAGAAGAAAGACTTTACGGCGACTGGCGTTCCTGCCATTCATTATGGTCAAATTTATACATATTACAGCCTGAGTACGACAGAGACGAAATCGTTTGTTTCGCCTGAAATGGCAGCTACGCTAAGAAAAGTGAATACTGGTGATATTATAATTACGAATACAAGCGAAAATATTGAAGACGTTGGGAAAGCCGTAGTTTATTTCGGTAAGGTTCAAGCAGTCACAGGCGGACACGCCACGATTATAAAACCCGGAAAATTACTCTCTAGTAAATATTTCGCACATTTTACAGTAACAGCAGAATTTACGGATCAAAAAAGAAAGTACGCAAAAGGTACGAAGGTTATTGATGTATCAGCAACTGATATGTCAAAAATACAAGTCCCCATCCCATGCCCTGACAATCCGAAAAAGTCCCTCGAAATACAAAGCGAAATTGTCCGCATACTGGACACGTTCACCGAGCTCACAGCCGAGCTCACAGCCGAGCTCACAGCCCGAAAAAAGCAATACGCCCATTACCGGGACCAGTTGTTGACTTTTAAAGAGGGGGAGGTGGAATGGAAGACTCTGGGGGAGGTTGGCGAAGTTCGAATGTGCAAGCGCATTCTGAAGGAACAGACTACCGAGGTCGGAGAAATTCCATTTTATAAA
>JAYUVP010000241.1:0-2542 GCA_043753995.1 Fibrobacterota bacterium | reverse complement strand
CACCATTCCGATTCTATTTGTTCCCATATGTGTTTACTTTCTTCCATTTAGCTCCAAATGGAAGCCTGTAATAACTTTGCCATTTATTTTGGTTATCATATTTATAATTGGCAAATTCGTCGAAATAAGAAACAATAAAATGCTGGGTAATATAAGCCGCGAAAATGAAATCCACCCCCCTTAATTCGAGGAATGCGAAACGATCGTGCAACAAGTGATCTTATTCGGTTGAATTTTCGAACCGGTTCCAACCTTCAAACAGGAGAACCGAATGATCGAAGAAATTCTTAAACACTGCCGCAAAGGGCCTATTGGCCGACGGCTACTTTCAGCCGAGCAAAAGCGCCTAATCGTCGAGGCGTGGCAACAAAGCGACCTCTCGGGACCCGAATTCTGCCGTCGACATGATATCCTTTTAGCCATGCTTTATAAGTGGCAAAAAGACTCTATCCGTGGGGCTAAAATGGGCATTCAAAATGATGGCGAGCTCTTTAACACGCCGATGTCGACGCGATTCGCAAAGAAAATGACGAGCTCAAAAAAGCCTTAGGTGAAGCCCATCTCGATATCAAGATCTTAAAAAAGTTAGAGATGGATGCACTGCGACGAGCCGGCAAGATATCCAGAATTACGCCAGAGGATTTAAAGTGAGCCAAAACCGAGTGCTCCGGCTTTTCGGGATTTCTAAAGGAACGCTCTAATACAGGAAAAAGGGCTACAAGACTTATAGCTTGATGAAGTCGAATGGCCTTTTGCTAAGGCAAAAAGGCTTCGGTTCACCTATATCCTGGATTGTTGTGACCGAAGCATATTGGCGTACCGAATCATTCATTATGTCTATCAGAATTGCCTGGACAAAGAATCCGAGATCAGGCGCATGATTGGAGAATGGGTGGTGGACTTCAATACCTTCGCTCCGCACTCTCACCTTGGAATGATGTCACCGCAAGACTTTTTTAATCTTAAGTCTGCAGCATAGCGGATCGAAATTTTACCGATAAGACCACCATTCGCAATCCACCTTCCAGGGTAGATTGAGGGTTATACCGAAATGCGCCTTTTCATTTTACCTATAGCCATCCTGGCCTTGCTCTGCCATGGCGAAACGCCCAAGCATGTGGTTTGGAAAAAGGTGGAGTCTGACTCCTCGGGAACCACGCTGTGGACGGATTCCCTCTGTTATGACAAGCATGGAAAGCTTTTGGCGGAATATCGGAAGGATGCCGATTCCCAATTACTGCATTCCATCCGATTTCACTATGACGACTCGGGCCGATCCCACAAGGCCGTCAAGTTTTCTCCGGATGACCGGATTCTCGAGGAAGCCCGTTGTGATTTCACCGGCCGAAAGCTCACTTCCTGGACCCGGGTCTCGGACAATATCACCATGGATGGCATCTCGTTCCATGATGACTCGGCGGGCAGCCGCATTGCCTACATCCAAGTAGCCACGTTCGCATACCGCTTCACCTTGGATAAGCATGGAAACGCCCGCAAAGTATCCCTATTGGGAGGTCTGGGCGGTTCGGTGCAGGCTTATGCGGATTTCGGGTATGACTCCCGGCGGAGACATACTTCAACCCGGTTTTTTGGGGCGGACGGTGCCCCGATCGGAAGGGATACCATACTCCGCGTGAAGTCCGGCGCCATGCGCGAGTTGCGCCGATTCGATGCGGCAGGATTGCAGGTCGCCACCGTAGTCCATGTTTATGGCGCTCGCGGAGAATTGAAACAAAAGTCCTTTCGGGAGTCCGGAAGGAAGGTGATGATAAAAAGGGACCAGACCTTTCTGGATGTGGATTCACTGGGCCGTTTGAATGCATCGGCGTCCGAATGGAAAGGCCCTGCGGTTACCGGGCCTTGTAATCTGAGCTGGTATTGGAATGTGGATTTGGGCATCGAACCGGCTACCCTGCATGGAATGTCCCTGCCACAAGCCAAGGACAAGGCAGGGGACCAAAGGCCTGGAAATCCATATGACATCCGGGATAGCCTCGATAGAAAGCGGGACCTGGACGCCGAGTGGCTGAAGGTGAACCAATCCGAATGGGGCGCTTGCCGGGTGAAACCGAATCCGGGTTGCATAAAACAAGCTTACGCGGATTTAAGCAAGCTGGTGAAGGAGGAATCCGCAAGATGGTACCTGAGCGAAGCCATTGATTCGTGCGCCGGCTTGATTCTGGAATTGGAAGGCGACCGTGCTTATGCGGAACTGCTGGAAAGCGTGAAAGTCGAGGATCCTTCCCTTTTAAGGCCGTCCGCGGTGATCCGCAAGCTTTTAAAATATCGGTTGGACAAAGCCTATTCCCGCTTTTGCCGAACTCCGGAATCGGGTTTGGGTTTGGGCCATAAGAACGAAGAGAGAGCGGGGTTCAAACTTCCCGAAGTGCCGGGAGACCTGCCTGACGCGTTCCGCGAAGCTTGGCTGTATCGTTGGAAAATCCTTCACGGCGGAAAGGAACCCCCGGAACCGGACACGGCGCGGGCCGACCAATGGACACAGTCCGATTTGTATCGCCATATCCTGGCTTTCCTCCAAAAG
>JAYUVP010000240.1:0-28360 GCA_043753995.1 Fibrobacterota bacterium | reverse complement strand
CGTTCCACGGTTGTTTGAACATAATGCTGCTAACCGAGCCATTCCCTTTCAGAAGAATCAAATCGTCTTGCATTATACGGCAGGGAATAATTCTGCGGCCCGAGTCATAGGCGATGCATGGGACAATAGGGAAGGCGGCACTGGGACTGCAGCAGCGCAATACATCGTTGAACGCACAGCCTACAAGCTTGAAGTCGATCAACCCTATGTAGACACGGTTGAAGTCATAGATTCGAGCGCTAGTGTTGTACACACAACCGTCACTTCAGTAAGCCGATATTCCATCGGTATCGAAATTTCCAATGTGGGCTGGGATTTTGGAGCAGCAAGTCATGATGCCATGACAGGCGAGGGACGGGATCGGCGGCCCTTGGACGCCAACCTTTTTCTGCATCTCGATGACCCAAGTTCCATCGATTCGAACAGTAATCTCGGGAGACGTGAAAATTACCAAGCCTTTCAAGAACAACAATATCATGCTTTGAAATATCTCTTACGATTTTTATGCATCAAGCATCGAATTCCACGGCGCTTTTTTGGAAGTGATTTGGCAGAAAAAATGCGTCGCTGGTGGTGTGATTCGAGTGGGGAGATTCAAGTTCGTAGTGCCAGCATTTTGGCGCGCTTTCGTGGAATTTCGTCCCATATGAATTACAGCGAAAGCAAAAGTTGCGGTGGCCCAGCTCTGCACCGAAATCGCTTGTATCGCGGAATCAGCGACGTATGGTGGATGCCCATTCAGCCCGATGGCGAAGAAAGGGGCTATCACACCGGTCCCTTCGATCCCCAAACGAATGAACCAAGTTGGTTGCGGTGGCAAGCGGGTCAACCGGTTCACGAGCTTTTTCGCGATGCCAATCTGGAAGCTTTGCAAGAAACACGTAGTTACTACCAGCTCGATTTGACTGAATGGTATTTCTCTCTTTCCGAGCGGCCGGGAGGCACCTTTCCCATTGGTAGCAATCGGATTTGGCATGGGGGCGTGCATTTTCGCCCAGAACCCTCCAATACCAAGGTTTATGCCGCCGCTTCGGGTTGCATTGTGGCCTGTCGTTTGGGTTCTCATGCCGAAACGGAAGCCAATCCCGAATTTGGAAGTCAGCGTTTTGTCCTGCTGAGGCATTCTGTCTATCTCGATACCATTGAGGATGCGACTGGAGAACTAAGCGTTGACTATTCAGTGGATCCGCATTTTGTATTCAGCCTTTATATGCATTTGACACCTTTCGCCGATCTCGTAAATCCTCACAATGACAATCCCCCCTGGTTCAATCACTGGTTGCGGCATCGCCAAGCGGCCTCTGACGTCCATTCCGTATTTTGTCCGATGACCGAGGTCGACCTTGGCGATGTTTTGGGGGAATGCGGTTTCTTTGGATCAGAGCAAATCTTGCATTTCGAAATCTTTTCCTCCGAGGAGCTGAGCATGCCTCCTTGGAATGATCCCGCTTTACGCATTTACGATCCGGATGCCAACGCGGTATGCGATGTCTCCGCCGTCAATCGTCGAATGGACGAAGGTGGAGGTGGTCGTGACAGGCAGACCGCTCTCTTGACTCGTCTGCCTGAGTTGCGCAATGCCAAGAGTTATCACCTAAGCGAATGGGCCCTAATGGGACCCGAAGCCCTGCGACCTGCCTTACCCAGCGATGCGGTAGCCCAACGCCAATGGGAAAGCATTCAACATTTTCCCTGGGTAGCTGAAGCCCTCGCCGCCTGTCCTGAATTACGTCAGCAGCTTTGCGGCGAAGAGGGTCTGATGTGGCATTATCACCCTATCGCCTTCATGGATACCGTGAACCGCCGGATACAGATGGATGAGAGTGAGCCTGATGCAGAAGGCTATGTCGACACTAACGTTTCTGTTCAGAATGGTTTTGTCACACGTTTCGTTAACAGCAGAGAGGGTTCGGTCGTTGAAGTTGAAGCCGATGATGAAGTCATACGCTCTTTTGCCATTATTCGGCCAGGCGTGGCATTCACCCTGAAACGTCGGGAATTGGCTTGTCAGGGGCCTGAAGGCCATGAGAGCGCTGGCGATCACACCCTCCGGCTGACCCGAGTTAGCCTGGAATTGGTGCAATGCTTCGAGGATATTCGCGTGACATTTAATCACCCCATTCAGACCACGCTCTCCCATGTTTGTAATAGTCACAACAATTCATCTCATGCTTCACTATGTCTGCTCCACTCGCTTCCGGCATTGACTTCTCATCATCAGGGCCGGTCCTTAGACATAAGGCCTGCTTCGGTGACGCCAGAGTCCTGCCAATCTTTATGGGAGGTTGCGAGTAGGGTTGCCCAGATGCTGGAGTCCGACTCTGATGAAAGCCGCGGTACATCTGGCGGCGAGGCCGCGCATGCCGAAACCCCGCCGGTCACCACCCGGCTATTGATTCGCCCGCCCGAAACCCTGCGGGCCAAGCTCGAAGCCGGCACCCTGCTCACCCCGGCCGAGTCGGCGACCTTCGCCTTGCATCTCGAACTGGTACCCCAAGGCGGCACCGTCACCTGGGAGTGTTGGTTGATACGTCACAGCCAGGCGACCTCGATCAAACTGTATGATGGCGGAGTGATAGCGGTCTATGCTGACGAAAGCGCGGCGCGGGCCGAGGAGCATTTAGGGTCAGTATGGGAAAAGTCCTGGGGATGGGAATCCTGGATACGCCACCCTTCGCAAGCCATCGAGGTGAAAAGGAATAATGGCGGCTTGATCGGAGTTTATCGAACTCGTGAAGCCGCCGAAGCCGAGAAAGGAGCCGATATTGCTTGGCCCAAAGCTTAAGGTCGTGCGGGCCATCCTGGCTGGCCTAGCCCTCTTCCTATTTGCGCCAATAGCTGAGGCGGGCATCACCGACCAAAGCCTTACCTTCGCGGGCTGGCGACAAGGTCGACCCATGCTCCTCGAAGAGAGCGGCGATGGCCAAGGGGATCGCCGTCAGCGATACCTGACCTTGCAATCCGATGGCCGGCTCAAGTCCTTTGCTTGGGCTTGGAAGGACAGTGTGCCGGCATGGCCAATGGGTGAGACTTGGCAGGGAGACAGCTCGGGCAAATCAGGCCAACTGGGTCCATTGAAATTGAATGCCTCGGTGCAAATGGACAGCCTTCACTTTGAAGCCTTGGCCCAGTCAGTTGTCGCATACAATCAAGGTCTGGAAGACGAAAATCAATCGACCCAGGGAAAGTCAAGCCTACCCTTCCCCAAGGCTAAGGCGACTCTGGTGGCGCGCTTGACCCGACCGTCCGATGACCGCTTATCGGGCTCACTGCGACGTAAAGTTCTTTTGCGCCCGCATGCCGGTGAAGCCGGTTATGATTTGGATAAGCCGCGTTTCGAATGCGCATGGCTCTCCCCGGATGGGCGTCATGCCCTGCTGGCATGGCACCTGAATGGAGCCCCTTATTTCATCGCCTTGGAATTGAAGCCATGATGCTAAAATCACCACGATTTGATTTACCTAAACACTTTTAGCTTTTCAGTATGCCCGCTTTCGCCTGAAGGTCCCATAGTCGCCTATGATGAAAAAATTCTTTGTTCACCTTGAGGACCCGGCGCCCGGCTTTCGCTGCCGCGTGGCCGGAGCCGTGCGCGGAGACAAACTGCAGTGGTCCATGCGCGTTTCCCATCGGAAGGGTCGGCCCGCAACGGCGGCCGACCTCGCGCTGCTGAAAAAACAGTTGGCCACGAACGTCAAGGACATTACGGACCTATACGCGCGCCACGACGGTCTCAAGCTGTATATGGGCAAGGATCGGACCATGGCCTTGGAATTTTTCCCTATCCGTGCCTTCGCCGCCCAGAGTCGAAAGATGAGAGACTGGGGAGATGATTTTGAGGAGACCCCGGATAAGGCGCGCACCCTTGGGCTGGCCATTGGGAAAGTGGGCCATTCGTCGGACTACTTCGCCCTGCATGGGGGGCGCCTCTATTTCGTTCCGCATGACAGCCATTCCGAATCCCTGGGAAGCCTAAGTTCCTTTCTCACTGCGCTGGCGCGCGATCCGGCGCAAATGTTGGCTCGATTGGGAGGCGGAGTCCGGTATTCCGACGGGTCCACCCACCGCCAATGGTACCCCGAAAAATATCAGGGGGATATCGAGGCTACCGAGCCGCCCAAGGGCTCGAAAGCCAAGCCCTGCCGGAATGTCATGGCGGTGGTGTTTTTCGCCTCCGGCAAGTCATTTCCGGAGCCCTTCCATAACCAGGGAGGGGGTATGGGAGTGAAAGACTGCGCCAAAAGTATATTGGAAAGTGTGACGCGTAGTAAGGTCATGACGGTCAGCCAGTTCATGGACACGAAAAGGGCCTCGTCCGCCCTGCTCCCCAAGCCGCTCATGGAATTGAACCCTGAGTGCAATCGCTTCATGAAGGTGGAATTGCACTTCAGTCAGGACGGCAAGAATCGCGGTAAGCTCAGCCTGTCGGGCAAGGCGCTTGCAAGCCTCCCCAAGGCTACCAGTGCCAATCAATTGGCGGAATGGCTTGTCGAAAGGATCCGTCCCTTGATGTCGGATGAGGACCGGTTCTAACAATCCTCACAACCACAAAAACGCCGCCATGGCCACCAGAGTCGGCGGAGCGGCGGCTAAGGCCAAGCCCAGGGCGCTAATTTCTTCGTCAGCGAATTCGCCGCGCAAAATGGACGCGCCGGCGGGATTCGGAGCATTCGCAATCAAGGTCAGTCCGCCGCCTGTCACTGCGCCTGTCACCAAGGCATACTTGAATTCATCGCTTAGACCTTCGACCAGAGATCCCAAATAAGTCAACGCGGCATTGTCGGTGAAGGCCGTCAAGGCCGTCGCCCCGAAGAAGACGGCATTCGCGCTCATTTTCATCAGCAGGGGTTGTAGCCACCATTGCTGCACGCCTCCCAAGATCACGAGACCCGCTAAGAAAAAGGCCACCAATAGCCCTTCGCGCAAGATCAGACGATTCTGATAACGTTCATAAGCATGGGTGACGCCCAGGAAAAACAAAAACAAACCCATGAAAAGCGCGGGATGATGGCTGAAAACCACCACGCCCACGAGAAAGGCGAAATGCACCATAGTGAGAGCGAAGGGAATACGATTCTCGACCTTCACTGCGGCGCTAGGTGCTAGATCCGCGATATTATTGCGAAACATCCAGGTTACCCCCAGGGCGTTCACCGCTACTGCAATGGCGGCCTTCCAGCCAATTTGGGTGAGCATGAAGGTCAAGTCCCAATTCCAGGCCTTGGCCACCATGAGCACGGGCGGCGCAGCGAAAGTGGTCAGCGTTCCCCCGATGGAAATATTCACGAAGAGCACGCCCAGGGTGGCGTATTTGAGATTTCGCGAGGCCTTAGCCCCGAAGATTTCGTCGCGCAACATGAGGGCCGCCAAGGTCATCGCGGCGGGCTCGGTGATGAAAGAGCCGAGCAAAGGAATGAAGCTGAGAGTCAGGAAATAATAGACCGTGCGCGTGGGCAAGGGCAGCAGGCGCGCTGCCGCATTCACCGCCGCCCGTACGCTTTCCAGAATGGGGCGCGTGCCCGCAATGACCATGATGGCGAAGACAAACATGGGCTCGGTGAAATTGCGCGAGTCGACATATTCGAGGGTTCGGTCCCAGCCTGACAGGCCAAACATGGCGGCAATCAAGACCAAGGACCAAAAACCGAAAACCACTTCGACCTCACCTAGCAAATGCCAAAGCCCGGCATGGGCAGGGCGAGCCTGGGCCATGCGGTCGAAAAACTTGGTGGCAAAGGTATGGGCAATGGCCACGGCGAAAATCGCGGCACCGAGGATTTGAAGAGTTGGAGTCAAGGGTCAGGCCTCGATTCGGGCAAAATGGCGGTGAGAAGTCCGGTTTTGTCTCGCACCGGACAGCAAAACAACAAAATCCTCGAAAAAAGAGCAGATCCCCCCGGTGGTTTCCTGCATTTCCCTTGTCACCCTACGCAAATCCTTGCAAAATAAGGGTTTGCAGGGTGACGGTAAGCCTATTACCTTTACCTCCCTCATTAATCCGGATTCGGAGCGCGGGCCATGAAAGCCAATATTCATCCGACTTATTCCATGCAGAGCTTCACTTGCTCGTGTGGGAATGTCATGCAAATCAATTCGACCATGAAGGGTCAGGGCGTTGAAATTTGCTCCAACTGCCATCCTTACTACACGGGCAAGCAAAAAATGATTGACTCCGCCGGTCGTATCGAGAAGTTCGCTTCGCGCTATACCAGCATTGTCAGCGGTGCTCGCAAGTCTCGTAAAGAAAATCCCAAGGCCAAAGAAGAAGCGGTCGAAAAGACTGCTGCCGAGTAAGTTGCCTAGAGGTAAGGCGGTTCGCTGCCTTACCTCCTTGTACTTTCTAACGAAGCCAGGGGTCTTTCATATGAGTCGGTTTCGTCTTCCTTCTTTCGTTCCTTCCGCATTTCGCAATTTCAAATTCTCCACCTTGTGGTTGGCTGGCTATGATGCCGATGCCGCCGTGGCTGAATCCACCACAAGCCAAGCTTCCCAGAGCGAACCTGCAAAGTCCCGCCCTGCCTCCATTGGTGGTCAAGCCGTCATTGAAGGCGTGATGATGCGCTCGCCTAAACGCCTCGCCGTGGCCGTGCGCGCGCCTGACGGGCAAATTGTCGTCGACAATCGCGAATTCATTCCCTATTCCCGCCGCCATCGTGTGCTTTCCCTGCCCGTTTTGCGCGGTGCCGCTTCTCTGATTGAATCCTTGGTGATCGGCCTTCAAGCCCTCAACTTCTCCGTTGCCGTGCAAGAGCAAGGCGCAGGAGCTGCTAAAACGGATAAGGCTGCCGCTTCCACCCTTGCCGCGAAGTCGGAGCCCACGTCTCAAGTACCCGTAGCCGCCGCATTCCACAAGCCCGCTAGCGGCAAGGACAAGCTCCTCATCGCCGGCAGTCTCGTCGTGAGCTTTCTATTGGCCATGGCTCTCTTTCAATTTCTGCCTTATTTCGTAAGCGGCAATATTGTCGGCGGCTCCAAGGTTTCCAGCCCCAATCCTTTGCTTTTCAATACCGTTGCCGGCGCCGTGCGCATGAGCCTGCTGCTCTGCTATTTGTGGGCCATATCACGCATGCCCGATGTGGCCCGCGTTTTCGAATATCATGGCGCCGAGCACAAAAGCATATTCGCCTTCGAACACGGACAAGCCCTGACCTCGGACAATGCCGCCCGCGAAACGCGCTTTCATCCCCGCTGCGGAACCTCCTTCATTCTCATTGTGGCCCTGGTCTGCATTTGCTTTTTCAGCGTTTTCGACGCCTTGGTTTTGCAAATGGGCTTTCACTATCCCACCTTTTTCCATCGCTTCCTGGCGCATTTGCCCTTCATTCCCGTCGTCGCGGGATTGGCTTTCGAAGTACTCAAGCTCAGCGCCCGCTTCCAGGACAGCGTCTTCGTGCGCCCCTTGATTCTTCCAGGTTTATTGCTGCAACGCATCACGACGCGTGAGCCCGATGCTAAAAAACTCGACGTGGCCATCGCTTCAATTCAAGCCTCTTTGGCCTAAAGCTCAATTGAAGGCTGCGGGGCGAGGCTCTGCCTCCCCCGGTGTCGGCCCGCATTCCGCAGTCGTTCGGTCGGCCTCCACCTCCCCACCGGCGTCACCCTGTAAAATCTGAATACTGTGACAAGCGATAAAAAAAGCCAGAAGACCGCCGGTTTCGCTGCTTGGCTCGCGCATTTCCGGCGGGCGCAAAAAAGCGGGCAAGACATGGACGTTCCCTGCGGGGATTGCCGTGGCTGCTGCACTTCCGCTTATTTCATTCCCATCAGCCCCGACGAAAAAGAAGCCCTGAATAGCATTCCTAAAAAGTTGCTCTTCAAGGCCCCCGGCCTGCCCAAGGGCTATCAGGTTTTAGGCTATTGCGACAATGGCCATTGCCCCATGTTTATCGAAAACAAATGTTCAATTTATCACGCTCGCCCCTTAACTTGCCGCCAATACGATTGCCGCGTCTTCGCAGCCACGGGCTTGGATGTGGGTGAGGACAAGCCCCGCATTGCGGCCCAAGCCAAGCGCTGGCGCTTCGATTTCGCCAAGGCGGCCGACAGCGATCACTTCGGGGCGGTGCAGGCCGCGGCTAAGTTCCTGAACCGATACGCAGAAACCTTTCCGCCGGGCTTTCTGCCTGGGCAAGCGACGCAACGAGCTATGCTGGCGATCAAGGTTTACGGGCTATTCCTGAAAAGCCCGGTGCCCGCGAGGCCAAGCGAGAAATGGGTACGGGAGAGGGTTGGGGAAATTGTGGGGGAGGCAAAAAAGTCGACCCCAAGTTCACCCTAGCCTTATTGGCTGGATGTAAACACTGTGACATCTGTCCAATTACCTTTCAAAGCCTTTGGCACTCATTTGAAAAAGGAAAGATTTCATGAGATGGGTTTTAGTCCTTTTTGCATCCATAATCATTGTGGGTTGCATCAATAATTCGGAGACTTCAAAAGAGTCATCCGATGGATCGAGCCGGGTCAATCCCGCAACACCGCAGCTATTTACCGAACTGGATTCGATAGTATTCAATCAATGGGACTATGCTTACATGCGAAACAAGGAGGAGATGCTTAATAATTCCGATCATTTAGAATTCCAAATATCGGCGAGAGGGAGGAGTATGCTAACCCATGATACCAGCCAATTCTTTTCTGATTCTATCTATTACTCAGATGAGCTTGCAGTATCGACGCTTTTTGTTAGAACCAAATTTACTCCAAAAGGTTGGGACGCATTCATTGATCGAAAGAATGACATTGGCTGCAAAGTTGTTATTGATTTAAATGCTCCAGAACAACAAGACTGGCTTGTTAAATCGGCGTTGGATGATTCAACATTCATGCTTTGTAAGGAGAATACGCATTTGTCTCAAACTGTTAATAGGCTGCAGCCCATTTATTATATCAATATCGGTTTCTCATTTGATTTTGCAGGGCCGATTGGCGGTTATGACGGTGGGAAGGTTCGCATTTACTATTGGCGATAGTAATAACAACCAGAGGCTTTATTCGCTAATGAAGGCTGCGGGTGGTTACTCGTCAATATTGCAAATGAGCATGGCAGAACCTGGCACTATCTCGATAGCCTAGTAGGCCCAAGCCCGCATTCTGATTCAGTGAATGAGGAATACTCGGTGGCGGTAAGTGTCGCCATCCTCTTGGGACAATTGCAGCAAGTAAATGCCGGGTCGACCGGCGGGATTTTCCCACCGGAAAGCTAAGCGGTGGGAATCAGCCGATTTTTCCGTCTCTAGTTGCGCAACCTGTGTCCCTGAGGCATTGAAGATGCGAAGCGTCGCCGCATTGCGAATGCCGGGAATATTCCAAGCAAATAGCCAGCCATTACCGGTTTTGACTATGGAAAGCGGAGGGGATAAACGCGGCATGACTCCGCGCCCAAGGCGGCCGGGATCCCCTGATGAATCCAGTTGCTGGAGGAAGGCAACGAGTTGGTTTCTTTCCTGTGGCGACAGTTGGGAGGTCTTGCCATGGAGATCCTGTGGATTGGCCGTGGTGAGGACTTCCATCAAGGTGGCGGCAGAACCGTCGTGGAGATAGGGTCCGTTTTCCCAGATGCCGAGCAAGGTGGGAGTATCGAGTCCCTTCAGGGTATCGTTCAGGCGACGGCCAGATCCGGATTTCAAGGTGCCTACGTCGTGAAGCAAAAAGCCTCCCGGTACCGCAGGCTTACCCGATTCCGTTGAAGTGGGTCTCAGTTCGCTGTCGGTATAGCGGGGAGGGATATGGCATTCTGCGCAGCGAGTGTCCGCGCGTCGGAAAATGGCCTCACCGGCTTGCGCCTCCGCCGTCCTGGATCCATCCGAGTTTCGGTGCGGGCTGGGGTGGGTCCGCGTAAGGGACGACACATAAGCCGCCAGCGCATCGAGCTCCGGCGATAACCCGGTCTTTTTGTCTCCCAAGGACTGATTGCGTGTGCCCGCTTTGAAATCCTCGTTGCGCATCATCCCGGATCCTCCGAAAGCGTCACGGATATCATGTTCGAAGTCCTGGATCTCGTCGAAATTGGCCGTCCAATGCACGGGGCCATGCGCAAGGCCTCCCCGGCCGAGCAAGCTGACCGTGCGGCGCAATCCTTCGCCTTTATGAGTGAAATCCCATACCCGGCCGTCGGAGCCGCCGTCCATGTGGCAGACGACGCAGCTCATGTATTGGTCGCGGCTCATGCGCGGGTCGGAGGCGTTGTAGAAGATCTTCTTTCCCCGCAGCACCGCCGCAGGCAGGATTTCGTTCGTCGATGTGCTGACGAGAGCGAGACGCGGAATCTCATTAGAGCCTCCGACCCGGCTTATGTTATAGACGCCGATTTGCCTCGACATGAAATAATGAATGAAGAGGAGGCTGTCGTGACGCGCCAGCACGACTCCATCCGGAGCCAATTCGGAGTCCAGAGCCGTCGGTTCGATGGCGGTCGAGCCCGTTCCGAGGGCATTGTCGAAGACCACGGTATGGTTGGATCCCTGGGTCACGATATAGGCGAATTCTCCTCGACTATCGAAGGCTCCCGCGAAAGCCATGGCGCGATTGTCGAAGTCTAGACGCAAGGCTGCGTCTTCGGTGCCCGAGGAAAGGCGTATGCGCGCCGCGCCCGTACGCACCGTGCTTTCGAAATCGGGTGGGCCGCCTGCGGGATTCTGGAAAAGGCCTTTACCCACATTGTCCTTCTTGAATGGCGCCCATGCCTCACGGCCATCGGGTGAAATGAAGAGGGAGGAAAGAGCATTGGGGACACCGGGACCATTATTCTGGCTTTCGGCCGCCGAGTCATAAGGCAGGGGGATGATTCCAGCCAAGGAGAAGGGATGGGCGCGCACATCCGCCACTTCGCCCCTATGGCCTGGCGAAAGGAAGCGTGTCACCAGGATGCGAACCCCGTCATGGGTGATGGCTATCCCACGAGGCGTAGGAAATAAAGCCAGGGTGCCGGTAATTTGTCGCGTGATCGCGTCGAATTGTAAAAGTGCGCCCGTAGCTTGCAAGGTCACATAGCCGATACGGCTACTAGGCGCGAAGCATATGCCATAGGGGCGGGAGGCATAAGGCAAGGTTACGGTATGCAATACTTCCAGGGTTTGCCCGTCCACCACCGACAAGGTCGCGTCGGCCTGATTGGCCACCCATATCCTTCCCAAGGAATCGATGGCTAGCGTCCGAGGATTTTGGCCCACCGGGATTTCCTTGAGGCGCGTAAAGGTGCGGGCATCCATGGCCGTCATGGAATTATTGTCGGCGTTCACGCAATAGACTCGCCCGCGCGCCTCGTCATAAGCAAGGGTGGCGGAATGCGCCGGCTTGCTTGTTGTCGGTCGGTGCAAGGTCGCATGCGGGGCGGTGAACGCGAAGGGTTGGCCAACCACACGCGCGAAAACGGTATAACGTCCCGGTTGCGCATAGGCATGTTGTACCGAGCCTTGCCCCGGAGCGGAAGGAAGCTCCGTGCCGTCACCGAAATCCCACGATACCTCCGCAGTCAAGGTCGAGTCGCATTGGAGGGCGAAGGCCGCCGAGTCAGGGAGATAGGATGGGGAGATCGAGGAAACGGCGCAATTCAAAGCAGTTGCGGAGGCCGGTAGAAAAAGCGCCGCAAGTAGCGCCAAAATTTGCAGGCCTCGTATGCGCGACAAGCCCCGCTGCCTTCGCTTAAACATCCTATTTCCGTGCTGGGACAGCGGAGGGAACCAGGGTCCGGCCTTCGGCATTCACCTGTTTGTCGTCCCACTGGAAAACCGCTTTCGCGACGGGACTTCGCTGAAGAGTTGCTTTGGAAGGATTTCCCATTTTAACATCCGTGACGCTAGTCCCCGTACTGAACAGGCTGCGAAACCGCTCCGGCACCGAATTCCCGGAATAATCACGGATGCCGCCTGCTGCCACCATGACTTCGTAAATGGTATTGGGAAGCAGAGGCTTGGTGGGCTGGAAATTCACCACTCCGTTCTGCACCGCATACCAACCTTCCAGCGGGGATCCTCCCAAGGGGCGAACCGTGAAATTGGCGCTTCCGACGGTGAGGCCATCTAGTTGATCGGTGAAGGTCGCACCCACGCGGCTGGTCAAGGCCTGATTGACCGAACCATCGGCGGGGACAATCATGTTCACGCGAGGGCCTATAGTGTCGCGGGCGGCCTGATGGGGTATCAGGGAGCTGCCTTGGCCGGGGTGATCGTTGGCGACGAAGACCAGATTACCCAGTGGCACGGCAAAGTCTTCATCCCGACCCGCGAGTCCGGAGGAGCCGGTGGTGACCACAGGAAAGCTCGCCTGCGACAAGTCCACCTTGGCGAAACCCCGCTCGGAAAAACCTACGAACACGTATTGATCCTGAAACCCAACATACCCTCCCTTGTCGTCCCCTGTTCCCGTGGGTAGCGCGGCGGATTTGCCCAATAGGACCGGGGCCGAGGGATTCCGGATATCGTAGACGAGTGCCTTGCCATTGTTCGCTGTCGTGCCGATGGTGGCGCCAGCGAAGACGAGGCGATTCCCATTCACCATGGTGGCATAGGAGGCCGTCCCGCTGGCGGTGGGGCTGAGAACGGAGAGCAGGCGGGGATTCTCGGGGTCGCTGATGTCGAGCAGGGAGGCGCCTTGCGCGTCGGTGCTGCTGAGCACCAGCAAGTTGCCGATGGCATGGGTGGGGCCAATGCGGAAGCCTCCCGTTTGGCTCGTAGCGATTCGCTTGATGAATACCGGTTTAGCGGGGTCACGTGCATCCACGATATAAAGGCCATTACCCGATCCGCCTCCGTAGACATAGCCTCCCTGCCAATGCGTCCACCACAAACCGTTATCATAGTCACTGATGGTAATGAGGGGGAGTTCCAGATAGCTGACGCGCACGGGATTACGCACGTCCGAAAAATTCCAAAAATGCATGCCGTGATTCGCCTGCAGCACGGCGAAGTCACCGCGCATACCCCAGCCATGCGGCTCGCGCAATTGTTGTGTTACCGAGTCGTCCCGCACATGCACCAGTTTCGGCAAGCGCGGATTGCTGACGTCAAGAAAAGAAATCGCGCCGCCCCCCAGTCCGCCGTCTTGCGAGAAAAGCACCGCGAGATAGCCTCGATGCATGGCCACCCATCCATGGCCTTCCCGGTTGACGATGAGGCTTAATGTCCGACCTACTTCCGTGGAAGAATAGGTCAGATTCCCTAATCCCGGGCCTTGCGCTGCCGCCATGCCGAGCATTCCGGCCATGAGGAAAACGATTCCCAACTTTCCTCGAATGATGCGCTCCTGTCCCATGTGCCTTAATTCTACCTCCCCGCGGCTTTGGACAAGGCCCGTTTTTTCACCCAGATGAAACTTGCAATTTAGAGTTGGATATTCTAAAATAAGACTCAAAATGGAGACATTATCTCGGTTTTTAACGCCCCCGGATCAGAGCTTTTTCCTTTTCGGGCCCCGAGGTACGGGTAAATCAACCTGGATACGGGACCATTTCGGAGCGAAAGTTCTGTACCTGGATCTTCTCAGGATGGATTTATTCCGGACCCTCACCGCCAATCCAGAACGGCTGAGGGAGCTCATGGATGGGAGTCCTACAGCGGATACTGTTATTCTGGATGAGATTCAGAAAGCTCCCGCCCTGCTGGATGAAGTCCATTCTTTGATCGAAAGTCGCAAAAAAATCCGATTCATCCTGACAGGATCCAGTTCGCGAAAGTTGAAACGATCCGGAGTCGATTTGCTTGCCGGTCGCGCCTTGATCCGCAACCTTCATCCCTTCATGGCCGCTGAATTGGGAAAGAAATTCGACTTAGAAAAAGCATTGAAATATGGGCTCGTACCCCTGGTGATGAATGCCAAAGATCCCGAAGGCACCTTGGCCTCTTATGCTGCTTTATATCTCAAGGAAGAAGTTCAGGCCGAGGGCTTGGTTAGGAATATCGGATCTTTCGCCCGCTTCTTGGAGGCTATTTCCTTTTCGCATGGCTCGATACTGAATCTGAGCCATGTCGCTCGCGAATGCCAAGTCGGGCAAAAAACAGCCGAAGGATATCTGGACGTCCTAGAAGATTTATTGCTCGGCCATCGAGTGCCGGTATTCCAGAAAAGATCGAAGCGGGCCTTGGCCAGTCATCCCAAGTTCTACTACTTCGACACGGGCATTTTCCGCAGCCTCAGGCCCATGGGTCCCTTAGATGATCCGGGAATGGTGGACGGCGCCGCCCTGGAAGGCCTGGTTTTTCAGCACTTACGCGCCTGGATCAGTTATAGCGGGGACAAGCATACGCTGTCGTATTGGCGTACACGGGCAGGCAATGAAGTGGACTTTGTCGTTTACGGAAAAGACGGCATGCATGCCATCGAGGTCAAGAATTCGAAGAGAATACGCCCCGAAGATTTTTCGGGACTCATGGCTATCGGTGAGGAATATCCGATTGCCAAGCGATACCTGCTCCATCGGGGTCCGGATTCATACGTCCATGAGGGAATTCGCTGCATCCCCTGTGGAAAATTTCTCGCGGAGTTAAGACCGGGGAAACCTATTCCAGAATAGTGCAAGTGAAATAATTCAATCTTACGATTTGCACGATTCCAGTGTGCATTTCAGAGATGCCCATAGGTGCCGATGCGAATCGAGGCATGCAAACCAGGCCACATATGGAATTGGTTATCGAAATAGTGGCTTTGGGCCACCATGCGTCCGACCAAGGGGGCTCGATCGGATGGTGTGAAAAGACAGGCCCAGCTCACGCCTCCCGCGATGGAGATATACGGTCCAATATCCACGCCAAGAGTCAAACGCAATCGCGCCAGCATGTCAGGAAATTCTGCGTGACTCTCATCTTCATCGCTTCCCATCACCGTGCCCATGAGCCCGGGCTCTAAGAAGAAGGTCGGCCCTGGGGTTAGGTTGAAATGCCCTGCCGCTTCCAAGGTCAAGGCTCCGAGCTCCACCGGGGTGGAGGTATTCTGCCCCAGGGCAAGGCGAGTATTCATCACCCGCGAACCCGAGATGAAACCATAGTGTTGAAATCCGGTTTCATCCATCCAGGCCTCGCCCCGCCAAGTTCCATCGCCGACAAAATTCAATAGGCCGATAGGAGTCCCGGACCGGTAGGACTTCGCCACATTGATAATGCCCAGTTGATAACCTTCCACCGTGCCGCCTACCCAATTCAGCACATTCAAAAATTGGGTTCCCTTGAATTGGCTTCCCACATAGTTGACTCCCATCCCACTTTGAAAACCGGAAAAAGATCCTCGTGTCAAATTCAAAAAGGGACAGAATTGCACACCCGTGGCGCTACCGCCCACATAGTTGAAAGAGCTACCCATTTGCACGCCCTGAGACATGGTGCGAGCAACATTGATCCCGGTCGAGAATTGCAAGCCGCGCACATCGTCCGCGGCGATATTGGCGAAACTCGAAACTTGGCCGCCCTTCACCTGACCGAGCGCCACATTATAAAGTCCGGCGGCTTGCACGCCATTCATCGTAGACCCAACGAAATTACCGAAGAAAGCGAATTGCTCACCTTCGAATCGCCGATTGGCTTGGTTAAACCCCCAAGTGAATTGCATGCCCCTGAAGTCCTCTTCGGTTTTGAGGTGTCGCCAGTGGTATTGCGACTCTTCCTCTAAATTTCCATCCCAATCTTCGGAGTCCATGGTCTTAGACGCGTTTTCCAGACCGAAAGCATTTGGGTTGAAGGCTGACTTTCCCCGGCTCACCGTTCTTTCTTTACCCACCGCTTTCCATTCCGTATCAGGCTTGACCTGCAGGGCATCTCCTTTTTTCAAAATGATATTGCCAACCTCAATGACATTCTGATGATGCCAATACACCGAGTATTGCCCGGGTTCGAGGGCAAGCCTCACGGGTTTGATTTCGGTTTTTTGCACTTCGGCGAGGAGACGGTTACGGGCATCACGAATAAAAAAGCGACCGAGCAGGGAATCCGGAAAGATCAAGGTCGCTTGGGCTCTTTGCAATTCGGTCATGACCACATCGCCCGACCCCGTGAAGTTCATGTCATAACTGGCATGTTGCGGGCCGGCCGCGCTGCGCTCGGTTTGGTCCAAGGTTTCCCGGTAGGCGTAGGCATAGGCCTCGTGCAAGGTGATGCGGCCGTCTTGCGAAGCGTCGGCTGCGCCGCGCAAACCCGTATTCAGGAAATGCGAGAAATAAGAGGCGCGAATGCGATCGCTTTCTTGCGCGGCCTCATCGGACGAGCTGCTGGTGAGAAAAGCATAACCCTGGGCTTGGCGCGATTCGTCGGCGAGAAAGGTAGGGATGGCGCGTCCGCCCTTGCGTTTAATCAAAGCGCCGGAGGCACAGGCATCCACCACGGCGATGCGAACTTCGGCGGGAAGCGAATGGACCTTGGAACGAAATCGGTCGAAAGAAAAATGTTGGCCATGCAGGAGCAGCCCTTGTTCATCCGCATGCCCGGAATAAAAAACCACAATCTCGACGCGCTCGCCATTTCGCTTGGCTGAGGTGGCCAGGCGGTGAAGGGAAATAAAGGCTGCTTCCATCGCTTCTACCGAGGCTTCGCGCAAAAGGAGAATATCCTCGGCTTCGACCCCGCCCAATTCCCGCATCGAGCCGGCAAAGGTGGCGGCATCGCTTACCGCATATTGCAACCGTACCCGATCGCGGCCGCCATCATTGACGCCTACCATCAAAGCCAAGCGGCGGGTGGGTTCGCCTGAGACGATATTGGCCGAAAGGCAAAGGACCGTTAGCCAAAAGGCGGTAAATAGTTTCGGACTTGTGCCCCAGATCATGAAGCGAAAAGCTTTACGCACAAATCAGGGCGCCTTCAGGAGGGGAAAGGCAATGACCTTGACATTCGGGTCGCGTTGTCCGTCCTGTTCGCCTTGTGATATCCGTTTCGAAATCCACTCGACATCCTGCCGGCTGCTTTCGGCCAAGTTGGCGCCCAGGGAATTCAAGTCCAGGGAGTCTTTGGAAAGCACCAGGTAAAACCTTTCGAAGCGGGGAGCGCTATCCAGCTGAAAAGCATTCGGCAATCGAAAATCGGCCAAGGTCACGATCCGGGAATTCCCTTCGGGGCTAGCCGGCCAATGCCAGGTCACCGAACCTTTGCCATCCACCGAGACGATGGCACCAAAGCCATACAATCCCGGATGGAACTCGATTTGTATAGCATCCCCCGCTTTGACCTGGGCGCCTGGCTTTAAAGGCGAGGCCCCCGTATCGGTTTTACAATACAGTTTCAATTCGGCGCTTTGCCCTTTCAATCGAATGCCAGCCTCCATCTTGGATGGTTGTTGCAACCAAACCGGAATTGTCGCCAAAACGAGCGCGGCAAATCCAAACGCAAATTGCGTCCGGCGTTGATCAAAAAATCGAAGATGATCCAAAAACCCATTCGTCAGACGCGAAAACCCACCCGCCGACTTCGCGGGCCTTGTGGCACTCGACTGAGATGGAAGCACTGGTTTAGGATTGGATGCATTCTCTATACGGGAAACCCAATTTTCTGCCGGATGGCTTTTGAGGAATTCCACCTCTTGGGTTTCAAGGACGCGCAACCTTTCGCGCAAGGCAGCATCGTGCGACAAGCGAAGCTGCATGGCTTCGATTTCTTTCGGCGGCAGTTCTCCGAGTCGAAACCGTTCCAAAGCGAAATCGGTGACGGGTTTTGAGGGAGGGATAGCCCCGTGAGCCAATGGATTCTGTTTTGTCATGTCCTCACCTCGCTTCTTCGAGGGCCTTCAAGTCCAGCGCCGATTCACGAATTTTCCGCAGACGCTTGCGCACACCCGAAACCGAGAGCGAGCAGGCCTCCGCTACTTCTTCCAGCGTCATCCCGTCCACGAAGTGCATGACGGCCATCACGCGTGACGACGGTTGCTCCCCTTGGAAAAGGCGATTCAAGAAAGACCCCGCCGCGAAGCCCGACTCAAAATCCACATCCGTCGCGATATCGAATAAAAGTTGTTCATCCCGGTTTTCAGGATGCCTTTGCCTGGTGCGAATCCGATTGAGCGCCACATGGGTCGCCGTCGTATACAATAGGCTGGAGGGAAAGCTTTCCTCCAGGGTTTCTTGGGACCGCATCAGTCTGACAAAGGTGTCTTGCATGGCGTCCTCCGCTTCACCGGGTTCGCGCAGTAATTGCAGGCAGCGCCGATAGACCATAGAGCCATAGCGGCGATAAAGTTGGTCGAGGTTTAGGGCCATGGGTATCCATTGAAACACCGGAGAAAGCACATACTGTCACCCTAAGGTCGAAAAAATCGGCGCCTATGCGATTATCGCCCAAAGCGTAGCCCAATTTCGAGGCCTGGCCAATACTTTGCTTCATGGGTAGACTGAGTCATGGCGTCGGTCCGAGGATGAATCAAGGCTTGGTTGTCGCCATGCAGCAAAGCACTGTAGCTGATGCCGGCAAATATTCCGACCTTGCCGAATAGGGGTTGACCCATACGCGCCTTGACCTGAAGGAGGTGGTTCAGGCCGTCATCGTTCAAGCCGCCATGGTTCTCGTGGTGGTCCCATTGCTCGTCGGTGGTATTTTCATTGCCCACCAAATGGGCAAAAATTTCAGCCTCAAAATAACCAGAACCCGCTTCCCAGTGGCGACCGAGGCCCATTCCAATACTGTAAGGGTGCGAATCATCGTCCGGGGTGAATCCGAAATCGAAAGCCGTATAGAATTTGTGTCCGGAGGCGAAAGTCAAATGCGCCATGCCGGTAATGTCGCTCGAGGCATCGAGATGCAATAGGCCGTTTTTGGAGAGGGTCAGCAGACCTAAACTCGCGCCATCGATTTGCCTGGAAATATTCACCCATCCGATTTGCGTGCCGTTCACCGTGTCGGCGATATTGAGCCCACCGAATTGCAGCTTCTCGACGCGATGAGCGATATTCGTATTCCATCCAAGCTGGGTGCCGACTTCTCGTGCATAATTGAACCCGAGACCCATTTGCATTCCCTTCACGCGCGCCGTGGCAATATTGGCGAGGAAGGCTATTTGATTGCCTTGCAGGGTGTCGCGGGTAATGTTGGCCAGGAATGAAACCTGGTTGCGGCCTGGATTGCAGTTCACATCCTTCATCACGCACGAAACCATGTCATGGGTCGTGTCGCAGTGGCGTTGAGTTTGTGATTCTTGTGATGTCGATGTGGAACTGGGAAGGGCGTCTGCTTGAGCGAGGGCGAGGCCCCCCATGAAAGCACCTAAAAAAACCAAGGTCCTTTTGTTTTCGACGAGGAGTTTGAGCATTTGCGGATTGCAGCCCCCAGGAAGTCCAAATAGCAGGGGCGCCTTTCTATTCAGTACAACACCGAAGTTTTGCCTAGGTGTTACTCCGGTTTATGGAAGGGGCGGGCCCGCCCCCACGGCCGAGCCTCCGCGCATGGCGAAAAGGCTTGCTTCGCAGCCACCGCCACGCTTACGGGGTCTCTGCCTTCCCCCACCTGCCCCGAAGGGGCGCCTCCCCTGGCTGCCGTCATGAGGCAAATCGCCGACAGGGCTTTCGCCATGCTGTTCCAGGTCGAGGTAATGAAAGGGCTTGTTTCTAGCCTGGGATATAGAGGCTAGTTTCAAATGGCTAGTATAGCCCTTTAGCAGGGGCCAAGAAATGGCCACATCAAAGAGACACTTATATCAATTTCGCCCGTTATAAACTGAACAAATTGAGCCAGGTAATACGGCGGTCAACTGACTGGGAGGGTGTTGAACCGAGGGCCGAGGAGCAAACCGTATTCACTTGGAAAGATGGGCGGTATTCCGGCGACGACATCCCATTCGGACGGGAATGTCCTTGATTGCTCTAAGCTTTCCCCCGTCGTGCGAGAATCCATTCCGCTAACAAGGCATTGATTATCCAACCAGCTGCCATGAGAATATCCCGGGTCCATCCCGAAGGCTTGCCTACCGCCACGATCCAAAAGACATGGGTGAACACTTGGGTGCCCGCACCCATGCCCAGGGCATAGGCCCGTAACATCCAAGCTCCATGCTTTGCATACGATCGACGTAGCAAAGCCCGAAGCCCCAGGATTAAAAAGACCAGCATGGCGCCGCCCACTATCCACCGAATGGCGGTGAGGGAGGGCCCGTCATTGGGCGCGGCGGGATAGACCTGGGTCAGCCAAAGTCCGCTCAGGGCAGACAGAAAGGCGGCGGGCATGGCCCATCGACCGGCGGCCTTATGCCAGGCAAGATTGCGCTTCCGGATTCCGGGAGAGACTTGAAAAGCTCCCAAGACTCCGTAGACGATAATAGCGAGAACATGGACAACGACGGGCAAGGGGTTTTCCACGAAGCGGGCATTTTCGGGAGTCAAGGCAGGCTGGCCAGCTAGGGAGACGAGGCGCACTAAGCCCGCCACCATGGGCACAGCGAGTAGAAGCAAAAGACTCGCAGGCAGAATCCAGACGCGAAACGGAAGATTGCGGACAGGGGAAAATTCCATAGATGCCATTCTAATCAAGTACAACACCGAGATGTGGGTGGAGTGTTACCCCAATTCGAATACGCGAGGTTTCGTATCCTATTGTCAACGCACCAAGGAAAGTCATGAGTCAGTGGCACCGAGCGATTTTGCTCCTGGTATCGGTAATATTGTTCGCCTGCGGGACCACCGCTCCGAAAAGGCCTCAAGTCTCACAAGCTGGCGACTATGCTGCCACTCTCGCCTACCTGGATCAATTCCTATCCAAGGAAATGCAGGCAGGTAAAGCCCAAGGCATTAGCATAGCCCTCGTCGACGATCAGCGCATACTCTGGTCCAAAGGTTTTGGGTTGGCTTACTCGGAGCCGAAAACACCCGCGACACCCGGAACCATTTACCGAGTTGGATCGATCAGCAAATTGTTCACGGCCACAGCCCTGCTTAAGCTTCGGGAACAGGGTAAGGCGGATCTGGACGCGCCTCTGCGCCAATACCTGCCGGAGTTCACGATCAAGTCTCTCTATCCCGATGCCCCGCCCATCACTTTGCGACACTTGCTGACCCATCATTCGGGATTGCCTCGCGACTATTATAAAGGAGCCTTGGTTCTCCGGCCCGAAGAGGCAGTGGCCAACTTTAATGCCTTGCCTACGAATCTAGCGGGCGAATATCTCCAGGCCCCGCCCAATGCATTCTATTCCTACTCCAACGTGGGCTTTTCCTTGCTTGGCCATGTGGTGGCCAAGGCCAGCGGCATAAGCTATTCCGATTATATCCAGGACTCCCTGTTCCATCCCATGGGCATGGCGCATGCTTCGGTTCTGTATAAGCCGGAATTGGATCCGTGGATAGCCAAGGCTCGTGTTGGGAAAAAGGAATTGGGCGGTTCTGATATCAATATTTCTGATCTCTCCGCTGGGGCCGCCTTTGCCTCCGCTGAAGATTTGGCGCGCTTCATGCAAATGATTTTTGCCGATGGGAAAAGCGGCGGCCTTCGAATCCTGGAGAAGGGAAGTTTAGACAGTATGCTTGCCCAACAAAATGCCGGCATTAGGGCCGATGAGAACGTGAGAATCGGTCTGGGTTATTTGCTCTCTCGAATAGCGATAGGTGGAAACGACAGCCTAGACCTTTTCCTACATACCGGAGGAGTTCCCGGTTTCATGAGTTATTTCGTCGGCTCGCGTTCGCTAAAGGTGGGCGTGGTAGTACTGGTGAATGGGGGCGAAGTCCTTCGCATCGGCAATGAAGCCTTGTCGGCCTTACTCGATGCCAAACTTGGGCGAAAACTTCCGGCACCGCAGACAAAAGAATCCCGGGAAGTGATCTTAAGTCCGACGCGCCTCGATTCCATGACCGGAAAATTCGGTATGCACCTGAATGCCTTTGGAATTACGCGAGTGGATATCCATCGTGATGGAAAGCATTTGTCTGCCCTGATTGACGGAGAAAAAAAGGTGACCTTGATCCCTTCCGGTCACGACACCTTCCGGGTCCGGAATTATTTGGCCGGTTTCATCCCTATTCCCCTTCACGGAAACGGCCTGTACTTGCATCCCATCGACGATCGGAAATGGGTGGTCGGAGTGGTGGGTGGCGACCCACTGGGGCTAGTTGAGAAGCTGCTCGCGGATTCCGTCCCCACGGTTTGGCGCAGGCGCGCAGGCCAATACCTAGGCCTCAATCCCGACATTAACCCCTTCCAAAGCGCCCCGGGAAAGCTCGAATTGATTTACGATTCACGCGAAGGCCTCATGAGGGTGAAATGGAATGGCACCGTGGCCGTCCCTCTGAAAATACTTTCCGCCACAGAAGCTGTGAGTTATGGAAAAATGCAGGGCTATCATGTCAGTCTTGAAAAAGGGAAGGAATACATTTCTGTTTCTGGTTTGAAGTTTGGGCGTATCGAGTCGCCCATCTCGAAGTAACCCCCTTAAAACCGCCAAGTCAAGCGACCCATAGCTCCGCCATCGCCAAGGGGAACCATGGCGACTTCGGGAATTCCGCGAACCTTTTGCCGCGTTACATTGAAACCGATGAGGGCTCCAATCGGCGCGCCAGCCAAGCCCATGAGAGACGATTGAAACCAGGCATCTTCGCTATCGAGTTGGGTGATTAGGGCGGTACCACCAAATCCAGCGGCGGCGCCGAGCACGGTTGAGAAATAGGTCCATAGCAGCGACCCCTTATGGTTTTCATCGACGCCAAATCGATAAACTCCCATAGGAAAACCACCCGCAAATCCCAATAGGCCGCCGAGAAAGGCGCCTCCTATGCCCGCAAAACCACAATCTTCTCCCCAAGTAAAACAATAAGCCGACAAGGCTCCGGCACCGAGAGCGCCGCCCGCCAACATGCCACCCATTCCATAAAGCAGGCCACCTGTGGTTTGCCAACCCACACCAGGGGGAGGCGCATTGGATATGCCCGCAAGCGAGTCCGTCGATTGAGCTGAAAAAACTGGGATGGCGATAAATACAACCAGAAGCCAAGGGGCGAGCGATGAAAGTTTCATAGTGCAAATAGGACGCTTCGTATCCAGAAATGGTCCCTGGTCCGATCGATTCTGTTGAAGTCGTGAGGAGACATTCCAGGCTGGCACCCGCCTCGCCAGCCTGGAAAGACCTTAGGCTATCTAGAGTGCTTTCGCGCGGCGTGGGAAGCCTTTTTCACGCGCTCGTTATAGCGCAAGCGTTTGGGGGAAAGCTGCTGTACCAGCGCTCTATTAGCCTTCCTGGTTCCGGGAGCCCAAGGCAAAGGCAGAGATGAAAAGTCCCCCCACCAAGGCGAAGATGCAACCGTATCGCGTGGCCACCCGATCCCGGGGCGCGCCATCATGGTCGGTAAATACGGCAATGACAAGCAGAAGCGCCGAAATCGATAGGATGATTTTACCGCCAGCCACGGCACGACGAATCCAATTCGGCCGGCCGGCCGCGTCGATGAGAGACGAGATCATCAGAAGCAGGGAAATGAAAAGAAGATAGAGGTGATTAGCACGGGCCATCATACGATGGGCGATGTCTTCCCCGAAATCCGGTTTTACGGAGTGTTTCAGGTATTGACCTGAAAGGGCGAAACTCACTAAAAGGGCTAAACCGAGATAGAAAAGTGGATTGCGGCGCGGTCCCATGATGAACAAAGGTAAAACAAGGGTAGCTAGCATCGCCCCAGCCATTCCATTGGTATAATCCGTTCACATGCAAACATTACGAGCGTATCGATCGGGTTTGATCTTGTTCACTATGGGAGTAGTGGGAATAGCGCAAGCGCAAACTGTTTTCCAATCCTATAAGCTTGTCGGGTCGAGTTTTCTCGATGGTACGTCCACGCATTGGGAGCAAGCCCGGGACATCGCTTTCGATTCCAAGGGAAATGTGATCGTGGTCGGAGGAACCTCGGCGTCTGATTTCCAAACCACTCCAGGAGCCTATGACCGAACTTATGGCGATGGAACCGTGGGCACTGGATTGGGGAATGCCGGACAAACGGATGTATTTGTCGTGAAGCTCGATTCCAATGGGCGGCTCCTCTGGAGCACCTTTCTCGGGGGACCGAATTATGATCGCGCCTATGCGGTAGAAATCGGACCCGGTGATGACATTTTCCTCGGAGGACGCGCGGGTGCTGGCTTTCCAACGACAGCCGGCGTTGTCCAGAGAACCTTTGCTGGCGACGCCGGTTCCAATTCTGAGTACGGCCTACAGGATGGTTTTGTTGCTTGCTTGAGCGCCGACGGCAGCACCTTGAAGTGGTCCACTTATTTTGGCGAAAGCGGGCCAGGCTTTGTCCGGGACATTGACGTCGATACCCTGGGCCGTGTTTATGTTGCCGCGACCTCATTACAAAATGTTCTCTCAGTCACACCCACCCAAATAGGGCCTCAAGCCACGGTATCGGGGAAGAACGATTCCTATTATGGAAAGTTGTCCCCAGGTGCCACCGAGCTGCTATTCGGCACCTTTATCGGAGGACCCGATTTGGGAGCCGCCTATAGTGGTAATCCCTCCATACGCCTGGGGCCGAAAGGAGATGTCTATTTCACGGCTTGGGATCCCGCCGGCGGTGTAAGTTCCGTCACGACAGGTTCCTATCAAGCCCAAGCGGGGGGAGGTGGGGATATCGTTCTAGTTCGTTTCGCGCCGGATAATTCCATCGTCTTCGGAACCTATTACGGAGGTAGCGGCCACGAGGAAATGGAAACCCATCTCCTCGCCGTAGATACGGCAGGCAATGCCATTATTGGCGGACTCACCCAATCGACCGATCTTCCCGTCACCGCTGGCGTCGTACAGCCTTCCATTGCAGGCAATGCCGTGAATGGATTCCTGGCCGTGATTTCCGCTGACGGCAAACGTCTGCAAGCTGGCACCTATATCGGAGGCAATGCCCGGGACGAAATCGAAGGCATAGCCGTCACTCCCGACGGTGACATTGTCTTCGGAGGCAGCACAGCATCGTCGAATCTCCCTGTGACGCCTAATGCGCTCGATGCTACAGTCGCGGCGGGCGATGCGTTTTACGGTCGGCTTTCCGGCGACTTGTCCAAGTTCAAATACTTGAGCTATCTGGGCGGTACGGCGGGGGATTCGTTTCGAGCGATCGCCGTAGCGGAAAATGGCGATGTGGCCTATTCGGGGCTGACGGGTTCATCCAATTTCCCTCTGGCGAATGCTTATGATAGCGTGATGAATGCGGACATCGGAGCCGCGCAGGCGGCGACTTATGCGCGGTTCAAGCCGATTTACGGCGCCATTCCTACGGCGATCTCTCCTTTGCGCCTGAGGTCGAATGACCGGGATCGGGCGCTAGGAATAGGGGGATTCCTCTGGGTTTCCGGCTATGACTTTCTCGGACGAGGCTCACGGTAAGTTATAAGACCGTTCAGTGAAGCAAACCTCAACGCCTTTGCAGCTAAGCATGACTAAGGAGTTGAAGCATGCCCCAAAACCCAAATCCCCTCGCCTTTCGTTCAAGCCCCGCCTTATTTAGGGCACTATTCATGGCCGGCCTTGCCCTCGGCGCAGCCCAGGCCACGACCGTCACCGTCAACACGATCAACATGGATTTGGTCAATAATGGGGGATGGGGATCTTGACAGGGGAGTTAGTCAAATTCAACGACATTGGCAGCGTCATCTCCAATAGCGTTGATGCCGGCCTATGGCTAGGCCACGGCTCCCGGCACGACCCAATTCGCGCCCACCGATACGCTAGACATGTACACGCCTACATCGGGGCTCGGTACCTTCCCAATGAATACCTTCAAGTTCACCTCGCCGGGCATCAAACATTTCCGCCTAAAGATTATCGACAAGAATTCCAGCAGCACAGGGTATTTCGGCTTCTTCGATTTTATCAAGATCGACAAGCAATAGATTCCGCCCGGTTGAGATGGAGTAGAGTGATTTAAGTCCGGCTTCGGATCCCTGCGGGCTAAAGCAGAAGCCAGCCCGCAAAAATTGGGTTGGCATTCCTGGGTTTCTTTGCTAGCTACACTCCGCGTTTTTATGTACAACCCTGGAGAATATGTGAAAAAAGTCGCCTTGATTTTGGCGCTAAGCGTCGTTTCCGTTTTTGCCGATGGCTTTGGCATTTATGCCGAAGGTCCCGCTCCCATGACCAACTTTGGCTTGTTGTATTCGTCGGGATTTTTCGGAATCAAGAATGGATATAACTACGCTCATACCCACAGCGAAACCAAAAACGACACGATGAAGACGAGCGAAACCGATATCACGTCGAGCTCGGTGGAGCTGTCTCCCATGTTCATCATCAATGCCAATATTCTGAATATTGAAATTTGTCCTGCCTACCAATTCACCTTGAGCGATACCAAATCGACTTCCTATTTCCGTTCAACCGCAGGCACCGAAACGAATTCTTTCTCTGAAAGCAAATCAACTTCCCATGCCTTAAAGCTGAATTTGCTTTTGACAAAGGAATTCGCCGAAAAGTACAAGCTGGGGGTAGGCAGTAATTTGTTTCGCTATAGTTTCGGCAGTTCTGAATCCAAAATCAAATCCAGCTTGGCGACAACGGCCACGACCGGAAAAACGACCCCCAGTGGCTATTCCGATGGGCTGGTTTTTTACATGCACTTTTCGGTTTATTTCTTCTAAGATGGTAGAGGGGCGAACCGAATTCGCCCCTCTAGGACGGCCCCTTTCGTGTAGTCGATGAATAGTTCCATATAAGTTACGGTATCTTTCATGATACGGTAGTGTCGCTGCCTTCCACAGCCTCCACCCTCCCATCCACGGTTCGCCAAAATGGAACGAAATATCATCTTGGTCGTGGCCAATACTTAGAGGAGCTGGATAAATTCCTTGCGTAACATGAGGAAATCCTATGCTTAAAACAATTTCTTGGAATGACTCCGTAGCACTCTTTTTCAAGGTGCCCCTCATCGCCTTCCTGGTGCTGGTAAGCGCATGCGACAGGCATACGGAACCCGCACCCACCGAGAAGAGCCAGACCGACAATCCTTTGCAAAGCATTTTGGATCGAAAAGTCGATACCTTGGTTTCCGCGCACATGGGAAAATGGGGGACGGTGGGACTATGCCTCGGCATTTTGAAAGGGGACAGCGTCTTGATCTATGGGTATGGAGAAACCGCCAAGGGCAACGGAATAATTCCGAACGCTAATACGCTTTTCGAAATTGGATCGATCACGAAAACCATGACCGCAGCCTTGGCAGCCGACTTTTCCCTGTCGGAGGGCTTTGCTCTGGATAGTTCCATCGCCGGGCTGCTCCCCGAAGGAATACCTCGGCTCGCAATGGGGGAACATGGGATAACTTTGAAGTCCCTTCTGAATCATACTTCGGGGCTACCCAGAATACCTGATGACTTGGCCGAGGGATATGACCCAGAAAAACCCTATCGGCATTACGATAAACAAAAAGTCTATGCCTACCTGAAGCCGGAAATCCTGGCCAGCATTCCTGGAAGGGCCTTCTCCTATTCCAATCTGGGCATGGCTCTGGTCGGCTTGCTCCTGGAGGATTTCTACGGGAAACCTTATGAAACCCTGGTCACGGAAAAGCTTTGCTTGCCCCTGGGGATGCGGGACACGAGAATTCACTATGGCGATGCGGAAAAAAATCGCATGGCCCAAGGCCATGACGAGAAGGGAATACCCGTGCAGGCATGGGATGAAATGGGAGGCTTTGAAGCTGCCGGTGCCTTGCGCTCCACCGCCGAGGACATGCTAAAATACGCTCAAGCCCTTCTCGGCTCGGCGCCGTCGCCATTGGATTCTGCCTTGCAATTGTGTCAGAGAACGACTTTCACCGGCATGGATTCCGAAATCGGTTTGTCCTGGTTTAAGATTTCCGAAGAAGGAAGCACGATTCTCCTCCACGATGGAGGTACCGCCGGATTCACGAGCTTCATGGGGTTTTCCAAGGACAACCAGGTGGGGTTGGTGCTACTCTCCAATTCCGGGAGCGGGAATTTGGGCGAATTATTCAATGCCTTGGGAGACGCCATCTTAAATTGACGGAAACTGGAGGGGCAATGTCTATCCAACAATCTTTAAGGTTGGCCGTAGTGGCGCTCGTGAATATGGGTGGCTTAGGCTTCGCCCAAACAATCCATATTACTGGCACCGTGGTCGATAGCCTAAGCTCACAGGGCATAGGCGGGGCAACGGTGAAGGTTTTAGAATACCCCAGTGTTTCCGCAACAACTTCCGCTTCGGGTGCCTTTTCTTTGGCTGGAACAAATGTTTTTCGGCAGCGATTACCTGGCAACACTTCGAGAGGCATAATTCTTCGAAGTGATCGCGTGATGTTCAAACGAGAGATAAGCTCAGGATTGGTATCTGTCGATCTTTTTACAAGTAAGGGCTCCCGGGTTTTTACTCCGGTTCACTTTAATCCTACCTACCTGTTTATCAGGCGCGACCTAGATCCTCGCCGCGATCCTTGGGTAGACCCGCATCAAAGCAGCTCAAAAGGTGCTCTTGC
>JAYUVP010000239.1:0-11045 GCA_043753995.1 Fibrobacterota bacterium | reverse complement strand
TCGTCTCGCAATTGCTTTAATACGGCCTCGACCGTATTCCAAAGCACGGTTTCGCGCCCAACCGTGGGAATCAAAACGCTCAGTAGCGTTGGCTCGCCTAGGGTTCTTGTTGAGATTATCGAAAGGCTCACTCGGGTCGAGTCCATAATGGGGAAAGCAAGGGACCCTTTTGAATTCGGCGAACGCGATATTCTCCAGCCACATCTAAGGCGGTGTCGGAGGTGGCTTTGGCGCTGTGAATAAGACGGCATTTGCCTTGCAAGGTCCCGGCCTGGGAAGGGCCGGAAACCGATCCAATCACGCGCATGGTGAGAGGCAAGTTTGCAGTGGACGCGCATTCAAATTTTCCGAGCGAGGGCAAGGTTGCCATCAGCCGAAACTGAAATTTTGGTTGATCGCTGCTGAAGGTTTCCACAGTGGGTAATTGCAAAATCATCCAACTCGTATCCGCGGGCAAGGCGGCAGCCAACTCCGCTTTTTCCCCCTCGCTTTTAGACCAATTTGCCATTTGCAAAAAGGATAAGGTGTCCTTACCGACCACAAGGATGGCATGGCTAAGCTCGGGAAAGCGGGCGGCGGGATGGGTGGCAAAGCTTGAACCATTGACGCGAGTCAGGTAAAAGCGCGTAATGAATTTTCTTGAAGGCAGGGGCGCCAATTCGAAAAAGAGATGGGAGGTATCTCCAATCGTGGTCAGACGATAGGGGAGGCGATAGATTTCGGAGGAATTCCCCGAAAGTCGGATGATGCCTGAATCCAAACTCCATGTCGTGAAAGCTGGCAATTCCATGCCGTGGAGGGTGGTTTTCAATTCGCCATCGCGGCTGAATTCCAAGTCATAAAAATGGTCATAGTCCAAGACACGTAAGGCCGAGCTGTCCTTCAAACTGTCCGTTCGCCAATAGCCAGGAAGAGCCTGCAAATCGCGGTGCATTGGCGGAACGCTGTCACGCCTGACCAAGTCGATAAAGCCGGAATCGGTCTTCTGTCCTCTCAGTGGCCAAAGCCTCAAGGTATCCCGATGCAGGGCCTCCAGTATAAAAGCTCGCGGAGTATTTCCTGAAAGCTTCAGGGTATCGCCCCCCAGGGAAACGGTTGTAGTATCGATATTAGGTTGGCCGAATTTCCATTGCTCGCGTCTGCATCGTGATTCACCGAAAATCCAATACTCGAAATTCTGGGTCCAACTTTCCCGCTTCCATCGATCGCTGGAGTCGCGCGAGGCAATTAAAATCCACCGACCTGGTCCTTGTGACAGATAGGACTCGCGATCCACGGTATCGAGGCGAGGGAGGCGATGAAAAAAGCAAAATCGCCGCTTCGCAGGTTGATATAGGCTGAGATAATTGCCCATAAAGGTGAGCTTGGCGATATAAATATCCTGGGTACCGACATCTGGGCTTAGCCAAAGACTGTCGCCAAGTCGATTGAACACGCCGGTCTCGGTTTTTTGGAATAGAGTCTGACCCGAATCACCGATGCGGTAGCGCCCGTCGCGATAAAGCCACAATTGCAGCCGTTTCTGCGTGAAGACCGTCGCCCGCGTGTCACTGAGAGTGTAGGTGCTATCGCCTTCCCATTGTCCCATCAAAAGGCTATCGGTGAGGTTCACGCCTTGGGCTATTTTTTCCTGTAAATTGGCGACCGGATCATCGACCTTCAAGGCACAATTCCATATCCCAATCCCGAGCCCGATTCCGATCACGATTCCGCAGGCTCTTTTGAGCCCCGCAAGACGCAAAGCATAGGAGATTGTATTTCGACTCACCCCTGGATTGTAGCATGGGACACCATGCCTGAGTCGCCTTCGGGCTTAAGCGGCATACCCCTAGAAAAGCGTCTTTTGCCACTGGGCGAAAAAAGCCTGGAATTGCTTTTACCCCCCTATGATGATGCTACCCTGCAAGTCATTGTCGCCCGTTTTGGGGTGAATGAATTGCATTGGCCCTATTATTTGGAAAATTGGCCGGCCACTCTGGCCTTGGCTGCCTACCTCGATGCACACCAGAATTGGTCGCAAAATCTCGACGTGCTGGATTTAGGCTGTGGCGGTGGTGTCATGGCTTGCTTTTTGAAGCTTCGTTATGGAATTCAACCCTGGTGTCTCGATCGCAATCCCGAGGCGTGTGCACTCACCGCGTTGAATTTGGCGGCCCATGGACTCTCCCGGCATCGGGTGTTTTGCTCGGACTTCACTCGCCCCGCCATGACCATGGTTTTCGATCGCATTTTGGGCGGGGAAATGCTTTATGCCCAGGAATTAATAGACCCAGTACTCGATTTTTTGCGCAAATATCTCAAGCCCGGGGGCGAGGCTTGGTTTGGGGACAATGGCCGATATAGTTCAGAAAAATTTTTGCATATAGCGCAAACTCAAGGCTTTAACGTAAGGCGAGAGGAAATAAGCCAGACCCATGGACGTAACGCCCATGTTTACCTCCTCGCTTGGAATGAAGCTCGCTGAAACCAACCGTATTTCCGAGACGCGAAGCTAAATTGAGCATGGCCTATGGCCCAATCGAATCCGTCCCCCGCTCAGCCGAACTCGGCGACCACGGCTTGGCCGTCTGGCCTAGCCTTGCTTATCCCTGCCTATCAGGCGGGTGCGTCCCTGACCTCGGTTTTGAATCAAGTTTTGGCCAAAATCCCAACTGAAGCGGTCATGGTGGTCGATGATGGCTCCAGCGACAATACCAGCGTCCTCGCTCGTAACCGAGGCGTGACCGTGCATAGGCATTTGGCCAATCGAGGCAAGGGTACGGCCTTGGCAACTGGCCTTTTGGCTTTGCACAAACGTGGTTTCCAATGGGCCATTACCATGGATGCCGATGGCCAGCATAGTGTCGAAGATTTACCGCAATTTTTGGCCTCCAATCCCGCTCAAGACGTGGGCATTATCGTCGGGCAAAGGCCGGTGCGCGGCACCCCAATGCCCTGGCATCGCAAGTTCAGCAATCTCAGCACCACCTGGGTCATCTCACGCATGGCCAAGCAAGATATTTTCGACGCCCAAAGCGGCTATCGCCTGTATCGAACGGCCTTGATGGCCAATGGGGTTTGGCCCATCGAAGGACGGTTTGAATGGGAGGCGCAAGCCCTCATTCTCTGTCACCGTGCAGGCTGGCGTGTGGCCTCGGTGCCCATTCGCACCGTCTATGCGGGCGAAACCAGCCACATGCGGCTCATCGCCGACACCTTACGTTTTTTACGCATGGTGGGAAGGCTGGCATGGACGCGATGACTCGGGCCCGGCACCAATTGGTGGACGGTGTTTTGACCCGTCTTGCCATTCGCGACGAAGTTTTGCGTGCCGCTTTATTGGCCATACCCCGTCACTTATTCGTCGACTCCGCCCTATCGCAGCAAGCCTACCAAGACATTGCCTTGCCCATCGGTTTTGATCAAACCATTTCCCAGCCCACCATGGTGGCGATGATGACCCATGCCCTGGATGTCGGGCCAGACATGAAAATCTTGGAAATAGGCACGGGCTCGGGTTATCAAACGGCCGTCTTGGCCCAATACACCAAAAGGCTTTATACCGTGGAGCGTGTCACCGGCTTGAGCCAAAGAGCGCAAAAACTGCTGGATGGCCTGGGCCTGCGCAATGTGATCTTCAAAATGGGCGATGGTAGCAATGGTTGGGAAAGTTGGGCTCCCTACGATCGCATTCTGGTAACCGCCGGCGCCCCGGTGGTGGCGGAGAAGCTGCGCTTGCAATTGGCCGACGGCGGACGGCTGGTCATTCCTTGCGGAAATCGCGAAGTACAAAGGCTGATGAGCATCGATCGCCAAGGCAATCGCTTTATCGAAACCGATTTGGGAGATTGTCGCTTCGTTCCCCTGATTGGGCGCGGGGGTTGGGAAGCCTGAATAATTAGGTTCACCGCCTGACCACACGCAAGGGGATGGACTCTGGCCTTGGGCTAGAAAGGTCATCATGAAATTCAAAGGCTTCTTTTCGGTTCTCGCTTTCTCTTCCTCGTCTATTTTACATGCCTTGCCTGCTTCGTCGAAAATCACCTATGACAAAAGTAAGGATGATGCGGCTTTGGTTGATCCAAGCTTAGCCCATGCCACCTTTGCGGGAGGCTGTTTTTGGTGCGTGGAAAATCCTTTTGAAAAGCTGAACGGCGTTAAAGCCGTCGTTTCAGGCTATAGCGGCGGAACAAAGAAAAACCCGACCTATGAAGAAGTCGGTAGCGGTTCGACTGGCCACGCCGAAAGCGTTGAAATAGCCTATGATCCCAGGGTGGTCAGCTATGCGACCTTATTGGAGGCTTATTGGCGCGCCATGGATCCTACCGATGCTGGCGGGCAATTTGCCGATAGAGGCAATGCCTATCGCCCCATTATTTTCGCCCACAATGAGGAACAGCGTCGATTGGCCGAAGCTTCGAAGCGAAAGCTCGTCGAAAGCCATCGCTTCGATAAACCTATAGTCGTACCCGTTGAGACTTTCAAAGCCTTTTATCCCGCCGAGGACTATCATCAGAATTTTTGCAAGCGCAATCCCGATCGCTATAACAGCTATAGCCGCGGTTCGGGTCGAATCGGCTTTTTGGAAAAGGTTTGGAAAAAAGAAGTGATGCCTATAATACCCGTCAACCAAGACAATGATGGAGTGGAGAATAAAATGGACAATGCCGAATCACAACCCGCCAACCCTGCCTATGTGAAACCGCCGGCGGCGGATTTGAAAATCCGCCTCACCTCGGAACAATATCAGGTCACTCAATGCAGTGCCACAGAAAAGCCATTCGACAATGCCTATTGGGACAATCACCGCGAAGGCATTTATGTCGATGTTGTCACGGGTGAGCCCTTGTTCAGCTCCAAGGACAAATTCAATAGCGGCACGGGTTGGCCCAGTTTCACTCGACCCATTGAGAAGCAAAATGTGACTGAGCATGTCGATGGCGGCCTTGGCATGAAACGCACCGAGGTTCGCAGCAAACATGGCGATTCGCATTTGGGCCATGTCTTTGACGATGGCCCCGGCCCGACCCGCTTGCGCTATTGCATCAATTCGGCGTCGCTTCGCTTCATCCCCAAGGATAAGCTTAGTGCTGAGGGTTATGGTCAATACGCGAAACTGTTCGACTCGAACTGAGCGTGGCACCGAAACCCGAACCCAAAAGCTTATTGGCCGCCAGCATAGCAAGCAAGAGGATGGCGACTCCAATCAGGGAAAGGCCGGCCGCCAGGGCATGGCCGTCGCCGACTCTTCCCGCCAGGAAATAGACGGTTTTGGTAAGCGGGAAATAGGGCTCTTGGGCGGCGAGCACCAAGGCATCGGAAACTTCGAGCACGGAAAAAGCAAAAACCAAAAGTCCGGAGCCGATGGCTTGTGCTGACAAGCGTGGTAATTGCAAGGTCCATAGTCTTTGCCAAGCCGTGGTGCCCACCAACTTGGCCGCTTCTTCTTCGGCGAGGGGAATGCTTGCCAATTGGGAGCTCAGGCTTTTGAAGGTGAAGGGCAGACGACGCACGGCAAATGCAGCGACTAGCAATAGCAACGGATTGCGCGTCGGGTCTAGAGCGCTGCCGGAAAAAAAGCCCACATAGCTAAAGGCCACCAGGATTCCCGGCACAAGCAAGGGCGAAAGGGTGAGGCTTTCCAAAAGTCGCGCCACGACACCTCGCCGACGATGCAAGGCCAGGGCCAGCCATAGTCCCAGGACCAAATCCAGCAAGGTGGCGAGGCTAGCTAGGAATAGGCTATTGATTAGGCTGCCACGGGTAAGGCGATGCTGAAACAAATGGACCGCATGCTCATAAGTGAATCCCGTAGGCCAAGGCGTGAGAAACCATTCGCTCGAAAAAGCCATCAGCACCGTGCCTAGAAGGGGCAAGGCTGCGAAAGCCAAGACCAGCCATAAAATCAAGGCCGCGAAGTACGGCATCGCGCCGGAGGGCGACACTGGCAGGTTACGGGGATGGGCTAGCGCAGCATATCGCCCCAACCTCGATTCGGCGAAGCGGCCAAGGCCCACGATGAGCAAACCCAAAAGAAGCAGAATCAGGGCCAGGGCATAGCCCCGGGGATTTTGATCCAAGTCATTCACGAGGGCGAAAACGCGATAAGGCAAAACTTGGCGATAGTCGAGCAATAAGGGCGTGCCTAAATCGGTAAAGCCCCAGGCGAAAACCAAGGAAGATCCGGCAATGATGGCAGGCCATAAAGGCGGCAAGACTATGCGCCAGTAAAATCGCCAGTCCTTGGGGCCGAGCATGCGTCCCGCTTCTTCTTGATCGAGGGCTATCCCTCCAATAGCCGGAGCCAGGAAGAAAAACAGAATAGGGAAGAGATGCAGGCCTTCCAAAATCACGCATCCCCAAAAGCCGCTCCCTAGAAACGGAATGGGGGCGCCACTCCATCCGGCTTGCATTAAAAGCAAGTTGACCGTGCCTTGAGGTCCAAAAATTTGGCGCAAGGCCAGAGCCCCAGCAAATGGGGGTAATAGTAAGGGTACTAGGACCAAGCCTTGCAGCAAGCGTCTTCCGGGCAGGCTCAAGCGCATGACCCACCAGGCATAAGGTAAGGCAAGGGCGAGAGCAACCAGGGTAGCGCCAAGCCCCAAAGCCAAGCTGTTTAAGATGGCTTGGCGATCCCCAGGGCTGGAGAAAATATCGGCGAGCAAGCCCAAGGTGGGTCGGCCAGCAGGGAAGAGGGCATGCCGCAAAAGGGCGACTAAGGGAGCCACCAAAAATAAAGCCAAAAAAGCAATGGGAGGTAATAGCCAAGCCACGTCACGGGCACGTTTCGCTATTGGCTTGGCCAGTTTCAAAACCACTGGGCCCTCGAAGTCTCCCAATGGAGCCACACTTCCTGCCCATCGGACAATAAGCTCGCGGCATCGGCCTGCACCCAAAGCCATGTATTGTCGATCTTGACCCCAACATGGCGACGGTGGCCAGCGAATTCATTCAGGGCCACCAGACCCAAGAGCCCTTCTCCCATAGCCAACCCATCTTGGCCCGAGACTCTGAGGCGAATATGCTCGGGCCTTAGGCAAAGGTTTTTGGATCCAAGAGGCGCGATTCCTAAATCCCGGCCCTGCCATCGGAAATGGCCGTCTTCATCGACCTGGCCTTTTAAAACATTCATGTCTCCCAAAAAGGCGGCGGTTTCCAGTTTTTGTGGCCTGGAATACAAATCGGCAGGTTTGCCGGTTTCGATCAATTGTCCGTGCAGAAGCAGTGCCATTTCATCTGCTAAGGCCATGGCTTCTTCTTGATCATGGGTGACATGGATCACGGTGGCTCCCGTGCGCCGCTGAAACTCTTTTAGCTCTCGCCTCAATTGGCGTCGCAAGGCGGCATCGAGATGACTGAACGGCTCATCCAACAAAAGCAGGCGCGGCTCCATGGCCATGGCTCGGGCCAGCGCGACGCGCTGCTGCTGCCCGCCCGATAAAGTGGGTGGAAAGCGATTTTCCAATCCCTCCAATTGAAAGGCGCGGATCTGCCTTTGCACCGCCTCGCGCAATGCAGTCTTGTCTTTAAGCTTCCTTTGCAAGCCATAACCAATATTGTCGAAGACCGATAAATGCGGCCATAAGGCATAGCTTTGAAAAACCAAGGCGCATTGCCTTTGGTCAGGTGCTGCTTGGGTTATGTCCTTCCCATGCAAAAGCACTTGACCTTGATCCGAAGTTTCGAGTCCGGCAATGATGCGCAAAAGCGTGGTCTTGCCGCACCCTGAGGGACCGAGCAAGCAAAAGAATTGTCCCTCGGGGACTTCGAGGTTCATGCTTTCCAGCACGGTTTGTGCGCCAAAGGATTTTCGAATTTGACGGATGCTCAGCATATTTTCCCATCAGGGTGGATTCAAACCTTCGGAGGGCGACAAGCCTTGGTGCAAATGCCGCTCCCACTCGGCGAGCTTGGCATTGCGAAATTCCGCGTCCTTCCAGCGAGGCAAAAGGAGCGAAAGCGAATCCCAAGGCGATGGGGCTCGGAATAAAGCGTTATTTATGTAACGATTAAGGTCATTGTTTCCAGGTTTTCCGGCTGCCAAGATGGCCTTCCATTGCCTTTGAGCCATGTCATGAAGGTCAACCAAATAAAGCCCCAGCAAATCGCCGAGCAAGGTCCAGCGTGCCGTCGTCAGGGAATCGCTATAGACCCAATCTGGTGATTTCGCGGTGTCGCGGAAAGGATTGCCAGGTAACAAGGAGGTTTCGGGGGTCAAGCCCGCATAGGCCTCCGGGCGAATGGCCAAGCGATTCAGGCCTTGCTTTTTCGGACCTTGAGGCTGGCCAGGCTTTAGCACCCACAGCCTTTGGGCTTCGGGCGAAAGCAAAAAGGCAAGAAAATGTCGGCCCAACTCAGCTTGAGGTGCCCCGGTCAGCAAGGCCGCGGGATCGGGCGTCAATAGGGTTTCACCCTCCGGCATGGCAAAGCCGATGCGATCGTTGCCGAGACTTTCGACCAAGGACCATCCATATTGATCGATGGCCACCGCCATGGCGGCTTCGCCATTGGCTATCAAAGGCAGAACATTGGAAGCTCCGCGGGTAAAGGTTCCTGCATTGGCCGCCATGCGTGCGAGCAGGGAAAAGCCCTTGTCCCAACCGTATTTCTGCAAGATGATTTCATAAATCACATGCGCTGACCCACTGCCGCGTGGATCGATAAAAGCGGTTTTACCCAGGCATTCCGGACGGGCTAGATCGCTGAAGCTGGTGGGCATTGGCAAACCCATTTGCCTGAGTAGGGAACGATTGAAAACGATGCCGAATCCGGAAAGACAAACGCCATACCACCCCAACTCTGGATCCTGAAGCTTTTGGCCATTCAGGCTGGCTGGCACTTCGGTCCATACTTCTGGAGGCAGGGCCTGGCCCTGGAGTTGACCGGCCTTGGCGAGAGTTAGGAACGGTGTGGTGCCGCCCCCAAAAAACACATCGGCGCCTGAAGTCTTCGGTGTTTGGCGATAGCGCGCCTCCAGATACCGCAAGGCCTCCGAAGTGCCGCCCAAATCCAACCATTGCATGACGGGACGAGTCCCATAGTGCAAGGCATGCCAATCCTGAAATGCGGGACCGATTTCTTGACGGATATTGTCCCCATGGGGACTGATCAAGGTCAGGGTTAGGCCACTATCCTGATCCAGCCTTTGCCAAATCGCCCAACCTGTGATTGCTGCCAAGGCCAAAAGGCCAAAGAGAAAGAGCATTAAGGCTCGGTTGCGGCACATCAACGAAAGGTAAGACCAGCCTGAATGGCTGACCCGAATCCGAATTTCCACGGATTTGCTTACTTTGTGGGTTGACTTAGGCCGTACACGGCCTATTTTGAAAGATGTGACTCATCCGAAGGGGTAGGGCCTGATGGGATTTTCTCGGCTTTTTCGTTACTTGGCGGTTTTTGCCCTGGCCTTAGGTGCGGCTCCAGTCCTAGCTCAATATGAAGATCTCGTGGACCTCGACGATGCGCCGACGCGTACCGAAGACGAACAGGGAATCATTTGCACCATCGAAGGTGTCCAGTTCAGCAAACGCGAAGGCGACGATAAAAGCAAGGAATTGAGCATTGTCTTTCTTCTCACCGAAAAACCTTCTGCCTACTTCAACTATTATGACCCGGTCAAAAAAGCCGTGGTTTTCGACTTTTACGACACTCATATTGGCGAATCCATTATGGACCCCATCCATGAGGATCCCATCACCAATAGTACGGTGGAATTATTTAAGCTCGACCTGAATAAGGATGTCGCAGGTTTAAGACCCGATATCCGAGATGTGGTTCGCGTCAGTCTATTCACGAATTATGACTTTGAATACGATGTGCAGGAAGACTATGGGGTCATCACCATGTCTTTCAAATGGGGCAAGAAAATCGCCAGCAAAATCAAACGCAAGGCCAATGCCATGTATTGGCAATTGCCTTTAGCCCTGGCCGTGCTCGGTGGCGGTGGTTATGCTGGCTATAAGATTTTTCTTGAAAAAGACCCTGCCCCCCCAACCTTCGCTGAAACCATGGGTTTGCCTCCTTTGCCGAATGAAGCCGGCACTCGGTGAATTTCCCGGTTTAAAACCACCGTCTTTTCCCATTTCGCTGTTGCGGTTACCTTTTGATGGCCTTTCATAGGTCATTGACCCCGGTTTTTCCTAGGAATTCTCATGTCCTTCAAGATTAAGACGCTAAACAATATTTCCCAGCAAGGCCTCAAGCACTTCGATTCGAGCTATCAGGTCGCTTCTGAAGAAGCTTCACCCGATGGCATTTTGGTGCGCAGCGCCCAAGTCGATACCGATGCCTTTCCCACCATGATGGCCATTGCCCGAGCGGGTGCGGGTGTCAACAATATCACCATCGACAAGGCCACCGAAAAAGCCGTTTGCGTTTTCAATACGCCCGGTGCCAATGCCAATGCCGTGGCTGAATTGGTTTTCATCATGCTCGGCTTGGCTGCCCGCAACATTCACAAAAGCGTCGAATTTTGCCAAACTCTGGCAGGTGAAACCGATGACAAGGTGCTGAATGAAAAAGTTGAAAAGGGCAAGGCCAACTATAGCGGTTGGGAATTAGCCGGCAAGACCTTGGGTGTGGTCGGTCTCGGAAAAATCGGTGTGCTCGTGTCCAATGGCGGTTTGGCTCGCGGCATGAAGGTCGTGGGCTATGACCCCTTTCCTACCGTGACCAATGTTCATTACTTGAGCCCCGAAGCCGAAATCGCCCATAAACTGGACGATGTATTGGAGCGTGCCGATATTATTTCAGTGCATGTGCCCCTATCCGATGCCACCAAGCATTTGCTGGGTGAGGCCGCTTTGAAAAAAGCGAAGGACGGCGTGGTCTTGCTCAACTTCGCGCGGAAGGGCATATATGACGATGCCGCCGTGCTCAAAGCGATTGAAAGCGGCAAGGTGGCCAGCTATATCAGCGACTTTCCCACCCGGTCCTTGCTCGGTAATCCCAAGGTCATTACCACCCCTCACTTGGGCGCCAGCACGGCCGAGTCGGAAGAGAATTGCGCCGTTATGGCCGTCAAGCAAATGCGCAATTACTTGGAATTCGGCGTGGTCACCAATTCG
>JAYUVP010000238.1:0-9482 GCA_043753995.1 Fibrobacterota bacterium | reverse complement strand
CGGTTGAAAAAATATTTCAAGCACAGTGAGGATTATTCCGGAATACGTTTCAAATTGAGGAAGAATCCGTACCAAGGCAAGATGATTTGCTTGCTGAATTCAAAGGGTGCGCAATACCTGGAGAACTTCGATGTTTACGGGGAATATTTCCTTTCCTTCGCGAAAGACTCCACTGTCAATGAACGCCGCCTGTCCGACAGGATTGCTTTCGTTGAAGCCGGTGCTTACCAACCCGGAATTGGGGTTATGTTAAACGTCAATGAAAAGGTTACGGTCATACAGGACCGTAGTTTTGTCAAGCCGCTATCCGATAGCATTTCGAGGGAACTGGAAAGCAAGTTTAGGCAAAAGGGGAAATATAGTCCTCAAAAACAAAGTGAAATCGACGAATATCTAAAAGTAGACGCTGCCTTTCGCATCAAATTGCGAGGGGAAAACTTCTTTTATGTCAAATGGAAAAAGGATGAGGCTTTATTTGAGATAGGCTGCTCGGAAAGACACAGTATCTATGATTCCACCTTCACGGAAAAGTTTTTCAGCAATTCGGAATGCGATGTGTAAAGCATTCAACCTTTTATCCTGTGCGGGATGACCCAAAAGACTTAAGCTGGGACCCTATGTCAGAAAAACCAACCCCAAACATTTCCTCCACTGATACCCAAGCAGACATCGAAATCGCCACCTTGGCCGGTGGATGTTTTTGGTGTCTAGAACCTCCCTATGATTCGCTTGATGGAGTTCTGGAAACCGTGGTGGGCTATACCGGTGGGCATACCCCCCATCCCGATTATGAATCGGTTTGTTCGGGCACTTCCGGGCATGCCGAAGTCGTGCGCATTGCATTCGATCCCAAGCGACTTTCCTATCGAGCTTTGCTCGATACTTTTTGGCGTAATATCGACCCTACCGCCTTGAACAGGCAATTTTACGATGTCGGTAGCCAATACCGTACCGCCATTTTTTATCACAGCCCTGAGCAGAAAAACATTGCCCAAGAGAGCAAGTCCCAACTGGATGCTTCTAAGCGCTTCGATAAACCCATAGTTACCGAAATCATGCCAGCAATGGAATTCTTTCCTGCCGAAGACTATCACCAAGATTATTATCGGAAATGCCCGTTGCGCTATGAAGGCTATAAACAAGGCTCGGGTCGTGGCACTTTCCTCAAGAAGCATTGGCCGGAGTCAGGAAAAACTTGAGCTTTGACGCATTTACATCCAATCGTGACTTGCCTTAACAAAAATTAGAGGGTAGTTTCCATCTGTGGGTTGGGGATTCTCATCCAGGAGGCTCACATGACATTTTTCAATGCTCGGTTCATGGTTTTCGCAGTTTTCGTTGGATTTGGCGCAACTTCAACCTGGTCCTGGAATGATGCGACTTGGCAATGGGTGGCCAATGAATTCGGCTTGGTCTTTCATTTGAAAACCGAAAATGGCTGTTCCGACAATGCCAATTCCAAGGTGCGTTTAAAAATTCAAAACACTCAGGACTTTGCCATGGTCGCGGAATTCCGCGTCACCAATGCTTATTGGTCGAAAACAAAAACACTGGAATTGGCGGCAAATGCCACCGACTCCAGTGTGATCCTAGTTCCAGACGAAAGGACTTGCCGTCCCCAGGTGGATCGCATCACAGCTACACCCAAGGACGCACCCGTAGCTGAGAATCTCGAAACCGAATAGCTGTTGGACCGATTGCACTCAAACGGACTGCGCGGCCGAGCGCCCTTTTCCCTTGGCCTTTTTCAAATCTCCCGCCGACTCCGGTAATGCTTTAGGTGGAATGAAGCCGCTAGAGGTCTTCGTCGGCCGATTGGCTTTTGGCCGCTTCGACTCCGTCTCCATCAGTTTGCGCAACCATTGCCCGGTATAAGATTTGGGCATGGCAGCCACCTCTTCAGGTGTGCCGCAGCCCAGCAAGGTGCCGCCACCGGCGCCACCTTCGGGCCCAAGATCGATGACCCAGTCCGAGTTTTTCACGATGTCGAGATTGTGCTCAATCACCAGCACGGTATTGCCCTGGGTGACGAGAGAGTGCAAAACGATGAGCAGCTTGCGCACGTCTTCGAAGTGCAAGCCTGTGCTGGGTTCGTCGAGTATGTAGAAGCTGCGCCCGGTGGAACGGCGTGACAATTCGGAGGCGAGCTTCATGCGCTGAGCTTCGCCGCCCGAAAGCGTGGTGGCCGACTGGCCTAAGCGTATATAGCCCAAACCGACATCTAGCATGGTTTTGAGCTTGCTTGCCAAGGCGGGAATGGCGGCGAAAAAGGCATGCGCTTCTTCGACCGTCATTTCCAAAACTTCTGAGATATTCTTGCCCTTGTAGAGCACTTGCAAGGTATCACGATTGTAACGCTTGCCCTTGCAAACTTCGCATGTCACATAGACATCGGGCAAGAATTGCATTTCAATTTTAATGAGACCGTCGCCTTCGCATTGTTCGCATCGCCCGCCTTTAACATTAAAGGAAAAGCGGCCCGGCTTATAGCCGCGAACCTTGGCCTCGGGCGTCAAAACGAAGAGATTACGGATTTCGGTGAAGAGACCGGTATAGGTCGCGGGATTGGAACGCGGGGTCCGACCAATGGGGCTTTGATCAATGACAATAGCCTTATCGACATGTGCCATGCCTTTGATGGACTTATAGGCGCCTGGCTTTTGCCGCGAGCCATGTAGCTTTTGCGCCAATACCCGCGCCAAAACATCATTGACCAAGGAGCTTTTTCCGCTGCCTGAAACTCCGGTGACGGAAACGAATTTCCCCAGGGGGAAATCGACATCGACGTTTTTCAAATTATTGTGCGAAACACCCGTCAAAGTCAGCGAAGCGGCCTCGCGAGCCGGAGCAACGCGCACCTCCATGTCACGAATGGCAGTTTCAATGCCACCGCGATCGATGGTTTTTCGCCCCGACAAATAATCGCCGGTATCGGTATTGCCGCTGGCGAGCAATTCGTCGGGCTTTCCCGAGAAGACCACACGCCCGCCATGTTCACCCGCGCCGGGGCCTATATCAATGACATAGTCGGCGGCCAAAATGGTATCCGCATCATGCTCGACCACTAGTACGGTATTTCCCAAGTCGCGCAGGCGACGCAAAGTTCCGAGTAGGCGGTCATTGTCGCGTTGATGAAGACCGATGCTGGGTTCATCCAGCACATAAAGCACGCCCGTGAGACCGGTGCCGATTTGAGAAGCCAGGCGAATGCGCTGGCTTTCCCCACCCGACAAGGTGCGCGCGCTACGATTGATGGTCAAATAGCTGAGGCCCACGCTATTTAAAAAGGTCAGGCGGGCCAGAATTTCCTTGAAAACTTGTTTAGCAATGGCGCGTTCATTTTCACTCAATTCATCTTCAACGGCATCTAGGCGTTTGAATTTGAAGAATTGATACAGATTGGAATCCGCAGCTTGCAATATGTCCTTGGGCGAAGGCTGTCCGGCATACAAGGCCTCGATAAAGGCTTGGCAATGGGCTATGGGCATTTCGCACAAGTCCATAATATTGAGGGCGCGCAAGGTTACGGCCAAGCTTTCGCTCTTGAGACGAAGGCCTTTGCAAGTAGCACAGGCCTTGTCGTCCATGAAGGCTTCCAAGTCGCGGCGCACCGTCTCACTTTCGGTTTGCTCATAGCGACGCATGAGGGATTTCAAAACACCCTCATAGCGGGCATGCCATGTATTGGTATGCCCCGAGGCCGCGCCCCATTTCAACTTGTATTTCTCGTCACCCGTTCCATTGAGAACGATTTCTAGGGCGCGCTTGGTGAATTGCTTGAGCGGGGTCGTCAGGGAAAAGCCTTCGGCCTTGGCCACCTGTGCCAAAAGCTGGGTATTCCAGCTATCGCTATTTTCGGAGCTTCCTGCCCAGGGAATAATGCCACCGTCTTGTATGCTCAACTCAAGGTCGAGCACCGACTTCGCATCGATTTCCTTAAGGAAGCCAAGGCCATTACAAGTGGCGCAAGCCCCATGCGGGGAATTGAAGGAAAAGGTATGCGGTTCGATTTCCGGAAAGCTTTGCCCGGTGGCCGGATCGACGAGCTTTTCCGAGAAGAAAAGATCTTCTTTTTGATCGAGAAGGTGGGTCAGCATTTCGCCTTCGCCATGCTTGAGCGCCAATTCCACCGAGTCGGTGAGGCGCTTCACGGCTTCGGCATCCGCGCGCGTGGCGGATTTGATGACCAGGCGATCGACCACCAATTCAATATTGTGCTTTTCGAAACGCTCCAACTTGATTTTCTCTTCAAGCTGAAAAACCTGGCCGTCAACGCGAGCCCGTACAAAGCCCTGGGCGAGATAGCGCTGGAAAAGTTCTTCGTAGGTGCCCTTGCGATCCTTCACCAGGGGCGACAGAAGCATGATTTTGACGCCGTCCGCCGATTTGCGCTGGGTTGGCAAAGTCAAAATGGCGTCCACGATTTCCTGCACGGTTTGGCTTTTCAGGCGTTTGCCTGAGGCCGGGCTGCGCGCATGCCCTACGCGGGCGAAAAGCAGGCGCAAGTAGTCGTATATCTCGGTGATGGTGCCAACCGTCGATCGCGGATTATGTCCCGCGCTTTTCTGATCGATGGAAATGGCCGGGGCTAGGCCATCGATTAAGTCCACGTCGGGCTTTTCCATGAGGCCCAGGAATTGGCGGGCATAGGCCGACAAAGATTCGACATAGCGCCTTTGGCCTTCGGCGTAAATGGTATCGAAGGCCAGGGAACTTTTGCCCGATCCCGACAAACCGGTGATGACCACCAATTGGTTCTTGGGAATATCGACATTCACGTTTTTCAGATTATGCGCACGCGCACCACGGACACGGATAAAGGGGTCAGACATAGGGGCTACCTGGTCAAAGGCTGAAGGCAACAACTGAACATTTGAGCAGTAAAGATAATTTGCCTAATCGGCAGTTTCCCCGGCGCTTTGCAGAAATAACCCCATCAATTGCAGCGAATCAAAGACTCTTTTCGCCTCTTCCTGACGCTCGGCGGCATGCCCCAAGGCTAGAGGCATGGGTATCAATTCGGGTTCGCCACCCAAAACCGTGGCCGCAACCTTGGCCAAAGCTTCGGTAAGATGAATGCCCATGGGCAAACCCACCACGCCAGGCTGATCGGGCACCGCGCAATGCTCGGGGCTGCTAGTCACTAAAAACTCACGGCATACGGTTGGCCGAACTGGATGGATGGAGCAGGATTCGTTTTCCAGGAAAGGACAAGGCAAGCCCATGCGGAAATAAGCCAATCCCACTTTTTCGATTTCCTCCATGGATGCCTGGCTTAAGCTTTGTTGATCGAGGCCGGCCTTTTGTATGCCGTTTTGCACCAACTCGAATCTCTCTAATACTTGTCGACGCCTTTCCAAAGGCAAGCCGGCCACCATTTCATAAAGAAAAAAGGCCTCAGGCAAACTCAAAGGCACGGCTTGCCGACAACAGGCGCCGCAATTCGGCCCGCAGGCAATGCGCTTGCCTTCGGCCTCGCTTGCCGCGACGGCCATATTCACCAGGCGACCTGACATTTGATAAGCGCCATGGGCAAGCTCGGCCAAACGCATGGGCCTTGCTGGTACGGGAAGTCGCCCCTCAACGGGACCATACCGTGTATCCCAATGAAATTTCAAAAAGTGTGATTCAGGCATGCCTGGAAGGTAATCCCGTATCCATCAGGGACGGTTTTTTGGAACAAAAAAAACCGCACCGAAGTGCGGTTCAGGACTTTGGGCGAATGCTGCCAGCAAATTTAAACGGCAGGCTTTTCTTGATAATTGCGATCCACCGTGATGACGGTGACCTTGCCGGTGCGGCGATGAGTGATGGTGGCCTTGGCGTCTCCCGAACCCAAGAATTCAATGGAGTAAATGCGAAGAGGACGCGTCACGGTAACGCTGCCGGCGACAGGAAAGCCGAAACGACCGTTTTTGTATTCGCGCGTAATATTAGTCACGGTTCCCGATTTGAATTCATCGCCGTCAAAGGTTCCCGTCATGGTGCCATTCCAAACGCCCACCAAAACGCCATTATCAAGCTTGAATGTCGCCTCGGTATTGAATTGCACATCGATATCATGCGAGCCTTTATTACGTGTCACATGACGCTTGTGAATGATCTTGGCAATTTTTTTCCGATCCCATAACGACAGGGCTGCACCAGCGCTATCCAGCAAGGTTACTGAATCAATACGCGTGCGCTCGAAGCCGCGGCTGCCCGAGTACTCGGCCTTGCGGACCAAGCATTGGCATTCTTCATGAAAAGCATAACGCGATAGTATCAGCTCACCGGTAATGGTATCCGCCGCAACTGCGGCGCTTTTACCTAAGGCCGCATCGGGTAAATCGCCCAAGGATTGACCCATTTGATCGACTTCAGAACTAATGAAGGCACTTTGACCATCCAGTTCGGCGGTATCCTCGCTTTCCGTGGCATTCATGCAGCCGATGAGGCTTTGGGCCCCGAGTACCAGCGAAGCCAGGCCGAGGGTTTTGAAGGTGATGAGGGTGTTGAACTTGGTTTTCATGGCGAACTCCTGAAGAGGTGGTTGTGGGTGATTGCCCGCTCCTTGAAGATACCGTGAACTCCGGGCGAAGTCTACCATAATTAAGTAACTAGATAACGACAATTTGAAATAAAACTCTATTTTAGCGCTATTTAGTGGATTTTATGCCGAGAATTACTTTTCCACATGTTAAGTTTTAGATAACGATCAACCCACGATCGATAACGTTTCGGGCCATAGGAAACAAAAAAGGGCAGCCTTTCGGCCACTGTAACCGGGCGCGCAGTTTGGAACTTTTGTGCGCACAGTTTGGATCTTTTTCTGTGGCGTTTTTGAGCTGATTTCGCGGCTTTATAGCCCCTAAAAAGAGGCGAAAAACAGGGTTTAAATAGGCCTAAAAAACGTCAGGCTTTGCGACAGCCCTTATCAGCGCCATAAACCCCTGTTGGAGTTCGGTTTTGGCGATGTTCACCCACCTCTGATCAGCTGTCGTAGCTTGGAGAGTCACAACCAATTCACCCACCTCCTTAGCTTGAGCACGAATTGCAGCCATGACTGCCCGCTCACTAATAGACAGCTCCCTACCGCTCGCGTTTAACACAATTGGAGCATCCATCTCTAATTCCATTTCTCCCCAGAAACCGCTGGGGCAGGTTGGTTTTGGAAATCAATAGCCTTCCGCGCCTTAGGATTACCCCGAAGCACCCATAATTCATCCAAATCAAAATGTGGGTCAAACACCGCGCGTTCGAGATAGAGGAAAAGCTCTCTCGCCTCATGCTCCTCAGCGGTCAGAACAGCCTTGAAGGCTGTCTGCACAATCTCATTTGCCGACATGTTCGGAGATAGAATCCACTTGCGGCCCGCCCAATGAATCGGCGCACCGCTCACATTACAAAAGCTGGCTGCGCGCACCTGCAAAAACACCACATCACCTTTTTGGCCGACATGGAAATGCCAACTCTTATAGGATATGCGAGCCAGAACTTCGCGAAAGCGGGCAACAGTTTTCATGGGCATCAAATGATTCAAGGATTCAATGCGGGAGGCTGCGGATCAAAACAAATGACGACGCGATGGCCGTTCGTTTCGGTTTTCCAGCTGCAACCTATGGTCAAGGACGAGTCAGGCAAGCCATGAGGCGCGTATTGTCTCGACTCCAAAGCCTGGTCCTCATCATTGTAAGAGTCAAGCAAAGCATGGCGGGAATGGCACCCAGACGAGACCAGCAGCAAAGCCGAAAGCGAAGCATAAGGCCAATACCGAGCCGCTTTACCCACTCGCAGGCTCGGTAGCTTGAGCTTCTTTTGTTGCTTCTGCCAGCGCCACTAGGAATTCTGAGCGCGCACCCAGCGCGGTCGAAATCTTTAATGCATTAAGCACATTCTCACCGTTCGCAAGGGGGTTGGCGGCTTCAGCCACCAAAACCGACATCAATGCTGTGAGTGATTCCTCATCCAAGGTGAGCAATCGAGGCTGAAACAATGCAGTATCGCCTTCCATGAGACGTTTCGACTTCTTTTCCTTGTCGACTTCAGGCCAAATAGCGGAAACCTTTTCGCTTATCATGGCCATCAAAAGCTTCTCACTTGTATTGCGGGCGCAAACCACAATTATTCGCGTAGCGACAAAGGCATCGATTTTGCATTGTGTTTCCATATTAGTCTCTCTAGTTGAAATTGTTTTAAGCCGTGGCCAAGGTGGTAACCGTGCCGCCGCTGCCGCGCCAAACGAGAGCACCAGCACTGGCATAGAGCACCCCACCACCGGAAGGATTGGAAGAGGGAGCTGTAGTGCAGTTGCCAATAGCGAAGACGCCGACTCCGGCACCGAACGATTGAGACAGCAAACCAAAATTTCCATTGCTCATGATCGTCATGCGCAAAACGTCCGAACCAGCGACCGGAGCGGTATAAAATTCAATGCGCTGTGGGGGTGTTTGCCCAGAGGTGAATGAGCCGTCTATCACCGTCTGAATTTTTGCGCCTTCTTGGAAGGTGGAACCAGAATAAGCGCTGGAGTAAAAAATGAAACCGATGTCAGCATCTTGCACGTCGGTAGGGGACGCGAGAGTCCCGCGAGCAATCCGATTTGAATACTCAGCGCGAGCAAAGGGGCCTGCCGCATCCATCACAAAACCACAATTACCATTATTGCGCTGCCACATAGTATAGCGATCAAACAAGAAACGGTCTTGACCATTGTAGCCGAGGCGCAGCATCGTTGTGGCGACGCCTGTTGCCGTGGTCTCTTGCGGGTCGATATTTACAATAAAGAAATTCGTGTTAGTATTTGAGCCGCCAGCAGCGATTTCTGGGACGATATTTAGCCCGTAAAAATTACGGACATTGGTATTGTTTTTGTTTAGAGTCGGAGCAATCAGGACTGAATAATCCAAATTTGAAACCGAATTATCGAACTGATAATCGAGCGCCATCATGACCTTGCGGCCCAAGTCGGCTGCCCCATTTGAAAACAAACCTCCCTCAGCTAAAAACGCACCATCGGAAGCAAGCAAGCCCGCCGAGGAGCGGTAGACATTCGCAACCGTATCACCTGAAAACAAAAGCTTGCTGCTGACTTGGCTCAAAATGGAATTCGCGAGCACATTGGACGCGGAGAAATAAGGCAAGGTCCCTGCCGTTCCCGAGCCTCCTACCGTCCCGCCGCCCGCGCCGGAGACCATGGTCCGCAACTCATCAATGGCGTTTTGCACGGTAACCGCAGACATACCATTGGACGGGAAATAACCCAGAAGATTTGAACCAGCAAGCGCAGCACTCGGCGCATACAATAAGCGCTCGCGGGTGGGAAGATGCCGAAATGCAGAGGCCGCAGTAAGAAACGAAAACTCTTGCTCACCCGCAGCATCACTATACCCTAACTCACGACCTTGCAAACCGCCAACGCCAGAGCGACCGGCTTCAAGAAATGCGCGAGAGGTTTCTTCGCTTAAGGCCACTAATATGTTTGCCATGTCTTAAGCCTTTCC
>JAYUVP010000237.1:0-16791 GCA_043753995.1 Fibrobacterota bacterium | reverse complement strand
CTTTGATTGATAGCGGCAAGGTCTATGAGAAAATGGGCGCCGGTGTCGATACCCTGTCCTTGGTTTTCAACGAAATAATGGCCCCTAATAGTTTGGTCGGGCCGACTTTGCTATTGCTCAAACCCGGTGCGGCGCCTATTCCCATGAATGTTATCGCCGCTACGGATTTGGGTGGTGGGCTTCGCTTTAAGCTGATTATAGCCGACCTAGGTGCCCAAGCGCCCGTGGCAAGAGATTCGGTGAAAATCGATGGCGCCGGAACCGCTACGGATAATCTTGGAAACAAGGCTCACCTTGCTAATCGCCCGGTCGCCCTGGGCCTCAAAACCATACCTCGGCCTCCGGTTTTAAAGCCTGATTTCGATAAGCCCTATGTCCTAGTCCCCCAATCCAATACCTTACCGAATTTCGTGATTTATGTGCCTGGGAATGGAAAGGAATGGCGCCCCATCGCGGGAGGAAAGAAGGATCAACAGAATCCTTGTGGCGAAAATTGCGGATCGACGATCACCGAAGTGGATGGCTCTATTAATAAGCCGGCTGTGACCATATTGACCGACCGAGGCTTCAAATTCAATATTCAAATCTTCTCAAATATCGGTGAATTTCTGGACTCGTATCAAGGTGAAATTACCAATGCGGCCCTTGGACTCGATGAGCGTGGCCTCACCAATGGCAGCGTCAGCATTTATCCCAAGGTCAATGGAAATTTCGTTGTGAAAATCGCATGGAATGGAATGTCGAATAAGGGACAAAAGGCGGGAACTGGGGCCTATATTGCTCGCTACAATATCACCGTGCAGCGTGAATTGGATACCGGAGCCTTTGTAAACGACCAGAGCAAAAAGGACGTTCGCTTCGGGATTATTCGCGAACTATAATCTCCTTGGTCAAACCAGGACAAGGGCCATCCGTTTCAACGGGTGGCTTTTTTTGTCTCAGGCCTAAGGCCGCCACCCGATCTCGGTATTGATCAATTCGCTTTCAGGAATCAAGTTGTAATCCAAACCTACCGTGCGATCCCGGCTAATAAAGCCGGGATCCACATTTAAAAGCGGTCGTTGAGCTGGCGGCAGGGGCTGACTAAAATCAGCTCTGGCATTTCCATAGATATTGCAATTGGAGAAAATAAGATTTTCCATTGCTGCTGGTGTTGCGCTATTAAAATTGATGCCATAGCCGAGATTATAAGCGATGATGCTCGAATTAAAGCTGAAATCACCCACCCTGCCACCAAGCTTTACGCCGTCGATCCGATTGTCGGCAACCGTTGACCAATTCAGGGAGCCCTTTAAATCAACGCCGTCAATCCCATATTGGCCATTATGAACGATTAGGACATTGACAAGTTTGATGATAGCCGTATTGGAGGGCGATGAGGCATAAATGCCGCTACCGCGATTGCCTATGAATCGGCAATTTTTAACCACGACACTGGCATCGATAATATCCAATCCTGAGATTTCATTATTGATGAAATCACATCGTTCGAAGACAATCGAATCCGAGTTCGAGGTGACCCGTCCACCGCTATTCTTAGTATCACGGAAAACTAAATCTCGAAAAATGATGTGCTTACGATTATCGATATTCAAAAGTTCTTGATTTGATACATCGCTACCTTTTAAGACCGTGCCACCCAGAGGACTGCCTTGAATAAGAATCGGTTTTTCCGCGGTTCCCGAGGCATCAATTTTGATTCGACCGACAAAAACTCCGTTGTCTAAATAAAGAGTATCACCTGCAATGAGATTCGTGATTTTTTTATTCAAGGAATCAGTATTCACAATGAGCGGTCGATTGCCCCGCTGACGCACATACCTTAGACTGTCATTGTATTTCTGAATAACGAAATTTTCGCCTTGTATCCCCTGATTCTCCGAGCCCCAAGATACCAGATAAGCGGATAGGCCTTGGGCCCAGCGCAAGGAATCGATAATTAAAGTATCCCCAACTCGATAAAGCGAATCGTAGGGAAACTGCTTGGCGTTTCTTTCGGCTGAACTATAAATCTTGGCCGGGAAATATCCCTGGTTGATGGAGTCGATACGAAATAAAACACGATCCCGTAAATAACCCACCTCGGCTCGGTTGGGACGAATCATCGCTAACTGACTCTTAGGCTGAAAATAAGGCAACGTATCCAGCTCGACCAAGCTCCGCAAGGAGTCGGCGGGGGTTGCTGGGGTATTTTCGTTGCGGACAACGACATTTATCGTCCGACGGTTCTGATTCAGGGTACGAATGGAATCCAAGTCGGTCATTCGTTGGCGCAAGGCCGCGCTATCCGCAGCCAAGGATTTTCGAACCTCGGAAAACCGGTTGCCCAAGGTTTTAGCCTTAGCCCAAAGACTATCGAAGCCAGGCTGCAATTTTATGCGTATTTCGTCTGGATTGATGGCAGTGAAATTGAGGGGGTCGAATGGATTGTCCCGGTCTATGCAGGAGAGGAATACTGACCCGGAAATGGCTGCCAAACAAAATGCCAACTTGGTTGTGTATCCCATGCATGCGAAAATATGTTTACGAAACATGCCAGTGATGCCCGTTGTGAAGCAAACCTTGTTGATTTTTATGGTCGGATGCGCCTTGGTGCAAGCGGAAATATCCTGCCCGGAGTCCAGCCGGCGCCTGTATTATCACGCCGAGTCGTCCGTGAACCTGCAAATCAATCCCGGATTTTCTGACACTCTTTTTACCCGCCTTCAAGCGCCTCTGAATGGCCTCGGTTATTGCTTTACCAATGTGGCGAGAAACCCCAATGACACGAATTCCCAGGATTTGTGGCTTCTCATTCGCAGCCGTTCCTCCGGAGAAAATATTGCTTTGACCGCCGCGGTTTTGACCGAGGGTCAAAGGCGAGCCGGCAAGGTTGCGCAAGCCTTGGCCCACCCGCTCACCGAATTGGAAACTCCCCGCGGCGAAGCCGCTTTGCTGAATTCGGTATTTCCACAGAAAATCATTGAAAATTTGCGCACCCAATATGTGGCGCAAGTGGCCATGGTGACCCAGCCCGAAGGCGCTAAAATACAGGCCAGCAATGGTTTGGAAGGTATTACCCCGTTGGAATGGGTACTCCCCCTTGGGAATTTGCACGTGGTTGTTTCCCATCCCGGATATCTGACCCGCGAAATCGATTTGGACTTATCTCGCCCTGGAGAACACACCTTCAGCCTTCCCTTGATTTCCAGACGATTTTACCACTCGCGCTTCTTTCCTTTAGCCGCCTTGGCGGCAACCACCTCCCTGGGGGCTTATATGGCCCAGAACTATTACTACAACCAGTATCACCGGCTAGGTCTCAGCGATCAGCAAAATAGACCGGAACAATTTGGAGAAATATTCGGCAAGGCCAAAACTTGGGAGCGGATTTCCGCCGGAACCCTGGGTCTAGCCTTAATTAGCCTCGGATTGACCTTTAGGTTTTAGAGGCTTCAGCAAAAAGTTTCTCCCGACGCCTTGGTTTCTGCCACTAAATAAAGCGATGATAAGGCGTAAAAGCAGCGAATTTTATCGGAAAACGCGAAAAGCCGCTCCCCATACCCCCACATGAAAAAAAAAGCAGGGCATTTTTAAACTTTTTTTTCATGGCCTTCCACTAACTCACCAGGAACCCCGGTTAAGGCCGGAAGGACCGATAAAATGAGCACCCTAACCGAGCCCTCCAAAGAATTGCTGAACGAGTGCAAAGCGGGTAGCCCTGCGGCATTCAAGCAAATCTTTCACACTTATAAGGGCTATGCCTATAACCTCGTTTACAAAATCACCGGTATCAACGGTGAGCATGAGGACTTAGTGCAGGATGTCTTTTTCCAGGTGTACTTGTCGATCAAGTCCTTCAATGGGGACAGCAGTTTCAAAACTTGGTTTCATCGCGTCGTCATCAATACCTGCACAGCGCGGTGGCGCTTTCAAGAAGCCCAAAAGCGAATTTCAAATAAGCAAACAACGTCCATTGACGATTTGGAATATGAATTGCCAAGCCGCGAACCAAGCGCCGGCCGTCAATTCGAATTGAAAAACTTGGTGGAAAAAGCCCTCGAAAAACTCGACGAAAAGCTCCGCATCCCCTTGGTGCTGCATATCTACAGCGACATGGACTTGGCGGAAATTGCCACCGTGCTTGGTATACCCGAAGGCACGGTAAAATCTCGACTTTTTACGGCACGTAAGAACATGAAGGATTACCTCGACGAATTGGAACCCAGGTCATGAACGAGTTCAACCCCCAATCAGGCGATTCCAGCGGCGACAGCCGCCTGGCTCGCTTTGAAGGCCTGCTCAAGCAGGACGTGGGCGAGCCGCGCTTTGACTGGGCCTCGCTCGAGGCCAAGCTCTTTGCTCGGCTGCAAGCCTGCGACAAACTTGGATCGCTATCAGATTTGAAAGCCGATGCCCCCAGTGAAATGGGCATGTTCGAGCGCATCGAAGGCGCCTTGCTTTCGCGCATTGCCGCATACAAGGAATATGACCAACCCATAGACGATGTCATCGCCTCGCCGGCACCTTCTCTGGAAGGCCAATGGCAGCGTATGGAAAATCGCCTGGAAGATCGCATTCTCTCCTTACAAGGGTCGGCGCCTTGGGAAATGCAAATCAAGGCTTCCGAGCATCCCGCTCCGGCGCTTTATGAAGCCATTGAGGACAAGCTGGACCACAATCTGGCAAAAGCACCCGAAGAGGCTTGGGAAAAGCTGCTGAAAGCGGACGAAACGGTTATGGTTCAAGGCCGGCTGGAAAATGCCGAGCATACGCTTTTCGCCCGTATCGCCGCAACGGAAAAGCAAGGTCAGCTTACCCATGCTGGCTTAGCCCTCAGTTTCGGTTTCTGGTCGCGCCATAAAGTGGCCAAGGTCTTTTCCGCGGTTATGCTGACCATGGCCAGCGCCTTTTTCGGCTATCGCTTTTATCAGGAAAAAGAGAGCCCCATAGCGACTGTGGTTTATCAAACCCAGGGTAGCCCGGCACAGGAAAACGGCAACCTCTCCGTGGGTAGCCCCATTTCCGCCAAGTCTTCGCCGGTTTTAGCTTCCAGCGAAAACGGAGCCGTGACCGTGGTGAATGGACGCGGTTCGGTCGAATTACGGAATGGCGCCGCCGTTCGCCTGGAAAAAGCCAATCGCCGCGAAGTCAAATATCGCCTGGTCGCAAGGCAGGGGCAACCATCCTCTGGCAAGGCCACCTTTTTCGTGACTAAGCGAAATAAATCCGAGCGCTTTGAAGTCGCGACTTCGGATTACCGTATTGAAGTTGTCGGAACTTATTTTCAGGTCAATCCGGATGCCGACGGGCGCGTTGCGACCACGGTTTATGAAGGCAAGGTCCATATTATTTCGCCTGAGATCGGCGACCTTTACCTTCACGAAGGTCAAAGCCTGGTTTTTGATCCTGCAAGCAGTCGCTATCGAGTTCAAAATGGCGGCCAAGTGATTTCGCGGGAAACCATTGAAAATCTCCCGGCCATGCAAGACCTCACTCGTTTTGAAGTGCTTTCCATCACTTCGACCCAAAGTCAGGTTGAGGTTTTCATCGATGGGCATTATCGTGGCGTGACGCCACTGGCCATGCTTCAAGCTCCCGGCAACCATACCATTCGTTTGTACAAGCCTGGTTTCTTGCAGTTGGACACCTTGGTGACTTTGCATAAAGGATTGAGCAATCAAGTGGCAGCGCAATTGCGTCCTGAACCCACTTCGATGGCCTCAATTGCCGCGCCCGTCCAGCGCGAGAGGCGTGCAGCCGCCGTCTTGCCCCAAACTTCCGAAGCTATAATCCTGCCTCCATCAAGCAAGGTGGACTTGGAAACCTTGTTTCAACAAGCTGAAGCCGTGCAGGAAGACAATTGGGTTTTGGCCACCAAGCTTTACGAACAGGTGGTTGCCCAAGGCATTCCTGGCATGCGACATGAAGCTGCGCTTTTTGGAATTGCCAGACTGCGTACGGACCATAGCCGACTTCCGCAAGATCGCGAAGAGGCCAAGAAAAAATTCGAGGACTATTTGGCCCGTTACCCACGCGGCACCTTTACCGGCGAAAGCTGGCTCCGCTTGGCTGAGCTGGAATTGGAGCAGGACCCGGATAAGGCCATTAGCTATTATCTGAAGGTATTCGAGCAATACCCCAAGCATCATCGCTTGGCCGAATTACAGCATCGAGTCGGCTTGATTTACCTGCAGAAGAAAAATTACGACCAAGCCATTTCCATGTTCCGCCAGGGCTTGGCCAATGTTTTGCTCGACAATGATGCCGAAAAACGAAAGCTCATGCAAAGCCTGCATCGCGCCTTCCTGTCCAAGGGCGATTTGGAGTCGGCGCGGAAAATTGAATTAAAGCAGCTTTAGTCGCTCTTCAGGCGAAAGCAAGGTCACTATACGTACGGCGAAGTTTTCGTCGATAACGGCGACTTCTCCTTTTGCGATAGCCTTCCCATTAATGACCATGTCTACGGGCTCACCTGCGAGCCTGTCCAGCTTGACTATGGTGCCGGCCTCCATGTCGAGTAAATCGCGTACCGAAATGGTTTTATGACCGAGCTCTAGCTTTACCGGTAGGCTGATATCTTGTAATTGCTCCATGGTGAGGCGCTTTTTATTGGACCGCTTGTATTCTGCAGCCATGTTAAGGATCCAAGAAAGCGAGGGAACGCGCGATTTCTTCGGCGGCCCGCTCCGCAAAACGAGAGCCGTCTTCGGGCGACAATCCAGTAAGCTTCACCAACTCGGGCCTCTTCTCTCCGACAAGGGTCCAATTCAATTTTCCGTCAACGACAAAATCAGATAAATCGTCGGAAATATGCACCAAGGAGATCAAATGGCTGGCCGACTCCTTTCCATTTGGCGCGTCACGCACTGGCGCCTCTTTCGGCGCATGGTGATATTGAATGACATCAATGAGTGGCGCGGGTAAATTCCATTTTTGCGCAAGCCAGGCACCAATTTCCGAATGAGTCGTACCAAGAATGACTTTCTCGCTTTGACGCAAAAAGCCGCCCGTTTTAGTCGCATGGGCCAGGACTTTTTCAAATTCAGCTGGCAATTTTTGACTCAAGACCATGCGGCCCATATCATGAAGCAATCCGCCGATAAAAGCTTCTTCGATATAGGCATCACCACGTTCCAAGGCAAGTTGCCTCGCAAGAGCTGCGGTTTGCAAGGAGTGCCGCCAAAAGGCTTCCACGTCAAAGCCTTGCTTTTGGCCCTTAGTGCCGAACATTTGCATGATGGATGTGGTCAGCACCAAATTGCGTATGGAGCTGAAACCTAGGATGACTACGGCCTGAGATATGGTGCCAATACGCCCGGGAAAGCCATAAAAAGCGGAGTTCACCAACTTCAGCACCTTGGAAACCAAGGCCGGATCCGAGGATAGTGCCTTGCCTAAGGTATCGGCCGAGGTACGGGGATCGGCCATGAGCCGATTGAGAGTTGCCAACATAGTTGGCAGCGCGGGTAGGTCCGTGATTTTCTGAACCACGGATTTCACATCAGGGGCTTCTTGGGGCAATTGTCCTCTCGCGAAACATCCGTTCCGCTCCTTTGAGGGATTTTAGACCTAGGAAGAGCGGACAGGCAATGGATTTTGTGGGACAATGAATCCAGTTTCCGGATCCTTGAATGCCTTGGCGAATCCTACCCTACCTCCTTTTAACCGCAATGACGGCTTCGGCCGCCGCCACGGAAGAAGTTTTACGCGCCCTGGGCAGCGGCTTTGGCCGCTATTCCCCTTGGGTGATGATGATGGTGGGTGGCATACTCATCGGCTTTGTGGGCCTTCTCGTTCTGCTGGAAATTAGACGAACCAATAAAAAGCGGCATGAGGCCATCGCCATCGGTTGGCATTATTTCGACACGTCCTCCTCGACCAAAGGACTTTCGCCGGTTGAAAAGGACTTGCTCCGCAAAATCGCCCAGACCGGCTTAATCACCAGTGCTGATTTGATTTTCGAATCGGCATCGATTTACGACGAAAGCCTCGAAGAATGGCTTCGCTTAAATTCTGCCCGCTTGCAAAAGGACGAAACGCTTTGGGCCGTATTACGCGGGTTACGGCATAAACTCGGTTATTCTCAAATGCCCTCGGAGGTACCGCTCACTAGCACCAGGCAATTCCCTCAAGGTTGTCCGGTTTTGATGAAGGGCCCGGGAGACAAGACGGTCAAGGGATTCCTTGTCGAGGTGAATGAAAAAATCTGGCTAGTGTCCTGCGAACAGCTTGCCCTATTGGGTGGAACAGCCGAGGTAGAGGCGCATGTCTTGCGTCCAGGCGATGCGGAATACCAAGTGCGCGTTCCTGTTCTCGGTCTTCGCCATGGGGCGGGAACCTTGCAATTAGGACATACGCGCGATTTGAAGCGAAAGCAATTGCGCAGTTGGGTGCGCATTGATGTCACCATCCCCTGCCGCGTTACCATAGTCGCCGTGCCCGACAAAATTGAGGAAGACGAAATGGGCCTGCCCGTTGGATTGGTACTTGAAGGACGCATGCTGGATTTATCGGGAGGTGGAACCTGCGCCAGATTCCCCACCCCGATACCCCAAGGCCATCGCCTTTCAATCAACTTCGATTTACCCGGCGCATCCTTGCGTGGCATCGAAGCCACCGTGATTCGCATGGCACCTTCGCGCCGGAATGGCCGCGAGGATTTCGAGCACAACATCAAATTTTCCGGTATCGAAACGACTTTACAAGAAAAAATCGTCCGCTATATCTTCGACAAGCATCGCCTGGACAGCCAAACCCGCCAGAATCGCGAAGGGGAGCCCAGTAGTTCCAGTTGAAAGGCTGGAAAACCGGTTGATATAATGCGAAAGTTGAGAAACTTCAGAAACTCTAAGATTTGAGGGCCGACCTTTGGGAATTCGGGACAAGTTGCTGGAAATTGTGCAAGGCGAACCCGCGACAGTGGGCATCGACATAGGCAATTACAGCATCAAAATCGCCAAGATCGCCCATCGACAAGGCGGTCCTGTGCTGATGGCCGCTGGTATTCACGTGCTCAAGCCGGACACCTTGCAAAACGGTGAGGTGAAAAACCGCGATGAATTACTGCAATCGCTGACTTCTTTGGTGCATCGCACCGATCCGACAGGCAAGCTCAAAGACGTGGTGCTTTCGCTTTCCTGGTCTTATGGCGTTATCGCCGATCGCATCAAATTGCCCTCCAGCAAAACCGAGAGCGATGAAGAAGTGATTCTGATGGAAGCGGGACAGCGCAGCCCCTTCGACGTCGATAATATCACCCTTGACTATAAGATTCTGCACAAGAATCCCGAGAACTCCGAGATGGAAGTGCTCTTGGTGGCCGCCAAGAACAATGTGATGCAAGCCTATATCGACTTGCTTTACGAAGCGGGCCTGCGCCCCCTGGTCATCGATGTGGATGCCTTCGCAGTGAGCAATGCCTTTTTGCTTTCCGCACCCGAGGAAGATTTGAAAAAGGTCGTCTCGGTCATCAATATTGGCGAGACCTTGACCAATCTCACCTTTCTAAAGAATGGCACCTATCACAGCACTCGAGATATCGCCACGGCCTGCGATTTTTTCGCAAAGACCCTTATCAAGAATTTGAAAATCGATCGGGAAGAGGCCGCCAATATCCTTCGTGGCAAAGGGCTGGAAAAGCACAATTCTGCCATTATCAATCGCGCCATCGAATTTTCGGCGGAGGAATTGTCCGTGGGCATCGACTTAGCCTTCAGCTATTTCCAAAGCTCGGAAAACAACTTGAAAGTCGAAAAGATCGCCCTTTGCGGCGGCGGTGCCTGCATTCAGAATCTGGCGGGAATTTTAGCCAAGCGGCATAATGTCGAAGTTGAAATCATGAACCCCCTGGCGCATATCGCCTTCGACGAAAAACGCTTTGATGGCCCAATTCCTGAGAACATCTCCACCTTACTTACCGTCGCCACCGGCTTGGCCCTGAGGCGGATTTAATATGGCAGATTTCATTCACGTCAATCTTCTGCCCATCGAATACCGGGTAGTCAAGAAAGACTATTCGTGGATTATCGATTTACGCCTTCTGGCTCCCCTGGTGGCCTTAGCTCTGGCTAGCGCGGGCTGGTTCGGTGCGCTCTCCCTGTTCGAATCCAATTTGGCAACACGGCAGGCTGAGCTAGCCAAGGTGCAAAGCGAAATTGATCGCAATGCCAATGTCGCCCAAAAAATTCGCGAGTTAGAAGGTCTGCGTGACGAAAAAACGGCAAAGAACAATTCTCTGAAATCCATCAGTGTGAGCAAAAGACGCTGGGTGCGCATTCTCGAAGGCGTGAACAAATCACTGCCGCTCAATATGTGGATTGAATCGGTGAAGCAAGCCGAAGCCAATGAAAACGAGATGGAAATACGAGGCCGCACCTTCGTCTTTCCTGAAGTCGCCGAATACATGATTGAGCTGGGGAAAAACGAATTCTTCACCAATGTGACTCTCGGAGCCATTGAGTTCACCAAGGAAAGCGAAAAAACTTCCTTTCTGTTCACGGTGAAAATCGCCTTGAATCCCAATGTCGGCATCGATCTATTGGTCAAGGAAGAAAAGAAAGAGGAGAAGGTGCTGTGAAAGGCCTCAAGCTCACTATCGCGCAGCGCCTTTGGCTTTTCTTTGGAGCTGTTTTTATCGGCATCGCCTATATGGGCTGGATTTTCTACAGCGAAAAATATGTCGGCTATGCGGAGGAAAGCCAACGCCTGCAGGGCGAAATCGCCCGTAAGGAGGCCCATGTGGTGCAAATCATGGCGCAGAAACAGCGCCTCAAGGAATTGGAAGCGGAAATCGATTTGGCGGAAGCGGAATTCGTCAAGCTCAAGGAGATGTTTCCGGATGAAGAGGCCATTCCCCGGCGTCTCTTGGACCTAACCGCAGTAACACGCAAGTCACTCACCCTTCCCACCAAGTTCACCCCCCTTCAAAGCGAAGAGAAGGAGTTTTACAAAGAAAACCATTATGCCCTGACCATCAATTCCAGCTATCACGCCCTGGGTATGCTTTTCGGCGAGGTCGCCAACTTCAAATACCCTACCGCGATCAGCAAGGTTTCGATAGAACGGGTGCAGGATATCGAAAAAGAAGTGGAAATGGCCCGCGATCACGGCGAGCAACCACGTACCGTCACGGCCAGCTTCCAACTCACCACTTTCACCTCCAAGCGATGAGCAGATCCGAAAAACTTGGGGAATTTGGGTTAATTTGAAATCATGAACTGCAAAACTTTCTCCCTCCGCCGCACTCTGGGGCAGGCCTTCTTGGTCCTCGCCCTTGTTCCCGCTTTTCTCCAGGCCAATGATTTGAACGACCTTTCCCTTTCTGGGGGGAAGTCGCCCACTCTGAAATTCATTTTTGCCCAAGGAAATAAGGCCGAAGACTTTCCCCTCTATTTCCAAAAGGTGGATGAAGACGCGCGTACTGTGACGATATGTTTTCTGGAAACAGCCTCACCGCTCCCCCTGGGGCGAATGAATTTGCCGCCTGAAGCCCCCGTCACCGGTATGGCTTTGAAAAAAGTGACGACGCCTTCCGGTCGCTCCTTTCTTGGGGTGGAAATAGCCTTTGCTGAATTGCCAACCCAGGAATTGAACCTTTTGCCAGGAGGTGGTTCTAGCCTCAAAATTACCTTGGCAGGAAAAGGCGGCAGCAAGCTCAAGTGGTTGGCCAGCCAAGGAATATCCCAGGGTTCCACTCCCGCTGCATTGGTTGAAACTCCCCCAGCCCCACCGGTCGAACCCGCTGTTTCCATACCGGCTGAACCAACCCCTTCCGTCGAAACCAAAACGTTGCCGACCGCCCCTGAACCTGTTGCGACGCCGGCACCTATGCCCGCCCCCGCCCCAAGTATGCCCACAACCAAGTCGGAGACACCCACTGCACCTGCTCCAACGGTTTCGGGACAAGTGGAAGACTTGCAAATTGTGGCTGGGAGCGAACAGGAAGACTTGCTTTTCATCGGTAAAGATCTTGGTTCGTCCTATGCTATTTCGCGCGATAACAAGGACAGTTTACTTCTGGTTCTTGGCATTGCAGGTGCCAAAATCGCCTTACCTGCGAAATCGTATCACCCACCCAAGGCCAGCCTTTTTGCCAGCATTAAACTCAAGCAAGGTTCCGATACGGCTTTTTTTCTGATTCGGTTAAGACGCCCCCTTTCAGCTCAAGTGGGCATGGCTGGAAATCAAATCGCGGTGACCTTACCGGCCACGGGTGGGCAAGGCCTCAAATGGTCGGCTAGACAAGGCCAAACTTTTTCGGCGGCACTACCCACTGAATCCGGACCCTCGGCACTTGCCGAAGGACAAACCTTGGATCAAGGCAAAAGTGGTTTGTCCTCCAGTCGCGTTTTTCAGCCCTCAGGCGCCGGAAAACCCATGGTGCTATTGCGAGATTCCGCGGCTCTGCGCGAGAAGCCCGCACCCAAGGCCAAATCCATCAAAACCCTTCCCGCGGGCGCTCAAATAATGAAGGTGGAAAACGAAGGGGAATGGCTCCGGGTGGTGAGTGAGGGCGACACCGGATATTTGCCACGTAAGGCCGCCGTTTATGCCGACGAAATGACCATGGCTCAAGAAGCTCAGCTTCAAAAAACCTTAGCCACCCTTGCCAAGGCCAGGCAAATCGCTGAGGAGCGCGAAGCTGCGAAAGCCCGCAAGTTGGCTATCGCCGATAGCATTCGCATCGCCAAAGAGCAAGCCAGGCTCGCGGCCTCAGCCGCTCAAACTCCAGCGGTAGAAATCCCGGCAGCAACCCAAGTCACCGTGGAACCCACGCCTCAAGTACCCGCCCAACCTGAAATGGCGGAAGTAAAGCCTGAGGTAAAATCCGAAGCGACCATGCCCGAGAATGCAGTCGAAAAAACTACCGAGCCCGCCCAGGTGAAAGCGCCGAAGGCTTCCACTCCTGTTTCCCAAGCGCAATTGCATATCGCCACGAATGATGAGCAAAAATTGGCCGAAACCAATGATCCGGCATTACGGGAAAAGCTTGACCAGGAAAGATTGACGGCTGAGCAGGACAAGCAGAAGAACAAAGAAAATGAACCCGTGAATTACAATAGCTATGGCCGCCGCGATCCCTTCATTCCCGTGGCCGAAGGCAATACCGACAATGGCATAGACATTGATCAAATGAAGGTGGTTGGCGTCGTGTGGCATCCTTCCGATCCCATGGCGGTTTTGCAGCATCTAAAAGAGGCCTCGGTTTCTTTCACCGTGAAGCAAGGGGATCCCGTGCATAATGGCCGGGTTTCACGCATCACGCGCGACGCGGTCACCTTCGATATCACCGAATACGGAATCTCCCGCTCCTATTCCCTGAAGCTGGTCTCCATGCAGGAAAGGGCTAAGAAATGACCCGAATGAGTTTGCGTAGGCACCTTTGGCCTTGCCTGGCGATTTGCGCTATCAGCCTGGTTTCCGCTGACGACATCGCCACTTCCCCGAAGCCCAATGAAAGGCCCGCGAATGGCGGTGCGAGGCCTCAGAATTACAACTTCTCGAATACCGATATTCGCGCCACCTTTAAAGCGATTGCCGCTTCGGGGAGGGTGGACATCGTCGTCTCTCCCAGTATCGGGAATGAAATCGTCAATTTGCAATTGACCGATAAAACATGGCAGGAAGCCATGCTTATCCTTTGCCAGATGTTCAATCTCAAATACCTGGTGGAAGACAGCTATTTGTATGTGCAGACCATGGGCGAGTTCAACAAAACCTCGGTGGAAAATGCCCAGGCCATGCAACAGAGCGGATCCCTCGCCCCGCTATTACGCGATATCATCAAGCTGCGCAATGCCAAGGCCAAGGACTTGGAGCCGTCCATCAAGGGATTGCTTTCCCCTCGGGGCCGTATCAATATCGTCGAGCGCAACAATGCCTTGCTGATTTTCGATACTCGCTCCAATATCATGGAAGTACGCGCTGCGGTGCGAGATCTGGATGTGGAGACTTATCAAGTCAATATTCAGGCGCAGTTAATCGAAGTCGACGCCGACGCCCTACGCGAAATGGGCGTGGACTGGCAATTCGGTTATGGACAAGTCAATCTCGGTCAATTGAGGGATAATGCAGGTAAATTGCCCACCCCTGCCGACGGTAATGTCAATATGCTGGGAACCAGTAATCCAGGCGGTCTCTCTGGCGGTTCCAGTGGTGATGCAAGCGGAGGTGGTGGTGTAGGCGGTGTCGCCGGAGCTACGGCCCAATTCGCTTTCGGCATGCTCAATGGCAACCTCGCCGTCGCTGTCGCGAATCTATTGCGGACGGCACGCGGTGAAGTGGTAGCCAGGCCGCAAATCACGACCTTGGACAATACTGAGGCCCGTATTTTCATGGGTGAGCAAGTCCCGATTCGCGTCTTAGACGAAAATGGTCGCCAGGCCTTGCAATTGCAAGATGCCGGAACGTCCTTGCAAGTTACCCCTCATGTCACGGCTGATGGGCGCGTCCTGCTCGATCTGTATCCGGAAAAAAACAGTTTCCGCGTCGATCAAGCCGCGGGCGGAGTCATTTTACAGAAGCAAAATGCCAAGACCAATGTGCTAGTCAAAGATGGTGAAACCGTCGTGATAGCCGGCCTCACAACTAAGGAAGAAACCGAAGCAGAATCTGGCATACCCTTGCTGAAAGACATTCCAATTGTGGGCTGGTTGTTTAAGCACCGAGCCACGCAAACTCGAAAACGCGACCTTATCATTTTCGTGACGCCGCACATTGTGGCCACCAATTCCCGCAAAGAGGATCCGGCGAAATACGACTTCAAGCCCCTCTCCGATGCCGGAGTTTATGGCGAAGGAATGCCAGCGGCCCAGACAAGCTCGCCAGGGCCTGCGGCCACCGAAATTCAGGTGAAAGAGGAAAAAGTCAATAGCTCGGCGCAAAATCCGGGATCGGCCAATCCTTAAAAGCCCGGCTGGAATTAAGCTCCCAATACCAGCCGGTATTTGCCTTCATGCTTGCGTAATCTAGCCCGCATTCCAAATGCCTCGCGAAAGTTTTCTGGAGTGAGGACCTTAGACCTTGGCCCCGCCGCCACAATTTGGCCATCGCGCAGCAATAGGGCATGAGTGATCTCCGGAACAATTTCTTCGACGTGATGCGTCACATAAAAAGCCGAAGGCGCTTGCTTTTTCCTCAACAATCCCGAGAGCCTACCTAAAAAACGTTCCCTTGCTACCGGATCGAGACCCGTGCAGGGCTCGTCAAGAATGAGCAAGCGGGGGCGTGTCATCAAGGCCCTGGCTATGGTTAAAAGCCGGGTTTGTCCCTGACTCAAATGCTTGCAAGGGCGATTTTCATAGCCGCCCAAACCGACTTGCCTTAAACTCCGCAAGGCTTCGCGTTTTATCGCCATCCCAGGAGCATCGAATTGTAAACCTATGGTTCCGACTCCACCGCTAGAGACGATGTCTCCTACGCTTTGCCAGCGGGGAAATTCCACTTCAATTTCGGCGCCCACCCAGCCGATATGGCGACGCATGTCGGAAAGATCTTCTTCCCCGAAGCGACGTCCCAAAACCTGCACTTCACCGCTTTGCGGCCACAGCCATCCTTGCATCACGGCGAGTAATGAGCTTTTCCCTGAGCCATTGGGGCCGAGAACCACCCAATGCTCGCCTTGAGCGACTTTGAAACTGATATTTCGCAAAGCCGCCTTGCCTTCGCGAAATAGCGTCACGTCATTTAGGTAGGTGACAATAGGAGGTTGGGACTTTTTCTTCGAGTTCATGACCTCAAAGATGGTTAAACCAGCAATTGCAGCGAAGGGTGCTCAATCAAAGCTCGCAACAAATCGGTGCGGGTAATCATGCCCAATAAGTGCCCTTCATCAATTACGGCAAGGGAACCAATGCGGCGAGAAACCAAAACCCTGGCCACCTCTCGTATATCGGCATCCGGGTGACAAGCGAGCAAGGGCGTGCTCATCTTGTCGGCGACAATTATGGAATTCAATTCACCGATGGACTTTTCTTCACGTATCAACATTTCCATCACATCATGTTGGGAGATCAAGCCGACTGGCTTGCCCTGCATATCAAATACAGGTAAATGCCCGAATCCTTGATCACGGAAAATTTTCAACGCTTGGGATAAAGGAAGGTCAAGTCTTATGGTGATCGCCGGGGAATGCATGATTTCCCGCGCGATAAAAACGGGATGTGGCTTTTTTTGCCACTGCAAATCTTGCCGCAAACGCTCGCGTTGCCGCGCCAAAGCCGGATTATCGGATGTCTCGGACCTCCCAGGGGCCACGACAGAAATAGGTCCAATTGGCGGAGCCGCATCCGAATAGCCGGACAAGGAATGCCACCCGGTGTGAAACCGAACCCCTTCGACACTGTATTCGGCGAAGGACATCCCTACCCCGCAATTTTCGGCCACTTCTCGACCGAACTCCGAAACAGTAACACTTAAACTACGCCTCTCAGAAGTGACGCCCTCTGAAAGATACCATGGCCGGAGGCCCCGAGCCCTCGTCCCTGAGGCAGGCCAGGAGGGTCAGGCCCCCCGGGGTTGCTCCGCCAGGTCATTTTTTTTATCGGCATTTTTTTCCATAGCCTGAAACCTTTTTGCCGGTTCGGGGCAACTTATTTCACCCCTATCCCTTCATTCGGCACGGCTCAGGTATGGCATATCCTTTGCGTTTGAAAGCCATGACTTCAAGGTCCGCTTGAGGTTTTGAGGATGACCCATGCCATTTTCGCCACTGCCATCGATGACGCAAAATGCCGACCCCAGCAACCCACTCCCTCCTGTGGCCGCGAAAGGCACAACCAATGCCAAATGGAAAGCGGCTCTCGACTTCGA
>JAYUVP010000236.1:0-10611 GCA_043753995.1 Fibrobacterota bacterium | reverse complement strand
AACCGATGGCCACTATGCCTTGACCCCCTCTGGCTTGATCCTGGCTGGATTCCGAACCAGGGCTCAGCGGAGCGAAGCGGTATTCCTAAGCATGTTGAGAGACATAACGTTTCGCGAAATTTTTGAAGCTTGGCTGGCTTCTGGCTTGCGCTCCGAAGCCCTCGGCCTAGCCCGCATCGCGGCTTGTATTTTAGCCCATCATGATTTGGCTCCTGCCACAGCCGAAAGGCGGGCGGGTGGCCTGATGCGTTGGCTGGAGTGGCTGTCTATTAACCTGCGGGTTACTGGGGCTTGATGATAAATCGGCCTATGCCGAAAAAAGTCAAGCCTATGGCTGCCAATTTGATGGCAAAAAGCGACCACGCATCCACAGGAAGCATGGGTAGCCACTTGGCCTCGGCAAACAGGAGAATCGGCAAGATGGCGAACATGCCGATCATAATGGGCTTTATCCGGGTTTCGGGGTCCATTTGATGCGAACGGCGACGCAGCCAAGTAAAGCCTGCGAAAATGGCTATGGCCAAGATGGCCTTTTCGAAAAAGGGGCTAGGGAGCACTAGGCAAATATATTTCGCTACCAAGAGGTTTGGTAACCGCTGGTTGGAGTTAAATGAGTATGAAGGAGAATGTCATGAGCAAAGGGTTGAAAAAAAGTTTATTGGGTCTCAGCCTGGGTCTTTGCCTTATGGGTCTAGCGGTCGAAAGCAGCCATGCCGCCGCGGGTTCAGGTATTGGCATAGGCGCCGTCATTGGAAAGCCCACGGGCCTGACGGCCAAGGTCTGGCAAGGGCGCACCAATGCCTTTGATTTCAGTGTCGGCTGGAGTCTTGCCGACGATTACATCTCATTTACCGGCGATTATGTGTGGCACAATTACAATCTCATCCCGGTGAGCCGCGGACAATTCCCGGTTTATTATGGCATGGGCGGCGCGGTGGGAATCGGCGACGGCCCAGGCGTAGGCATGGGCGTACGCATAGTCGGAGGCCTGGAATATTTATTTCCCGATGCCCCGCTCGATCTCTTTCTCGAAGTGGCTCCGGTCGCCGTCATTTTCCCAAATGCTGGCGTGGATATTCATGCTGGTTTGGGCATGCGTTTCTTCTTCTGATTTTTTTCCCTGAAGGGAAATCGGTATGCATTGGTTACCGTGGCGGTGGTTGCTGGGCTGGGTGGCCAAGCGTCAAGGTTTTTTAGACCCCTTGCATTTTCTCGATCGCCTGCGTCGCTTTGCTCAACCCAGCGAAGTGGGCGAACCTTTGGAGTTATTGCGCGCCGGTGCGGCCTTTCACGCTCGGGGCTTATTGAATACGCGCGCCATTCAATACAACCTGGATTGGATTTGGCCCTTTTGGGTGCAAAGGCAATTCAATCCACGCGATCCTTCCTTTATTCCACGCGGCTTTTCCTTTAGCCATATCAACTTGACCCATCGCAATTGGACGACGGTGGCCTTGCCTGACTCCCCGACCTTTCCCTTGGTCGATGCCGCGGGCTTGATTACACCCTTTTATGATCGCTGGTCTCTGGAAGCTGTTTTGCTGAAAGCCGATGGCAGCCTGTGTATTCCGTCCAAGGAGAAACAACCTGAACAAAGGTTAATCCTGTCGCCCGCTTTCGCTGTGCTAACCGATTTCGCTTGGGAGAACTTTACCCTGAAGGGTCGAGCCGAAGTGAAGCGAAGCCCCGCAGGCGATTGTTTGGAATGGTCGGTGCAGGCCGTGAGCCCTGAGCCTGGCGCCTTTTTGATTCTCAGCTTGAGGCCTTATAATCCCGAAGGCATAGCCTTGGTGGACTGGATCCAATCCCTGCCCGACTCACAAGGGTGGCGCATAGACGGTCGCGACGAAGTGCGTTTTTCCAAGCCGCCGGACAGGATGGATTTTTCCAATCACGGCCATGGCGATGTTTTGTCGCGCCTGCAGCAGCAAGGCGAAACCCTGCCGCCTCAGTCGCAGGAGGTCACGGAAATCCGCTGTTCCGTAGGTTTGGCCACCGCGGCGGCCTGGTTTGCCATTCCAGTTGGTTTGCCCCTGCAAGTCACCGCGACTATGAATTTATCAGGAGAGACACGCAAACTATTACCCTTGCAAAAACAAAATTCTTCGGCAACGTCTTCCCACAGTGCAAAGGCGAAAACCCATCCCTGGGCAGAATTGGATTCCGTACCGCGCCTCGAGTTTGCCTTCTCGCGATTTTCCTTTCTGTATGAAGCTGCGCAGCATTCATTGTTACAGCATGCGCCTTGGGGCGTTGTTGTTCCCGGTCCGTATACCTATCGTCGTTTTTGGTTTCGCGATGCCGCCTTTATTCTCGACGCAATGCTGGTTATGGGATTGACCGATCGCGTGGCGTCCGTATTGGAGGGCTATGCCAATCATCAGAAGGTTTCTGGATATTTTTTAAGCCAGGACGGCGAATGGGATAGCAATGGCGAGGCCCTGTGGATACTCAATCGCTACGAGGTTTTCAGTCAAAAGCGCGTTGCGAATTTAAGCGATGACGCCATCCTACGCGGCGCCAAGTGGATAGTCCAGAAGTGCGTTCGCACTTCCGCCGATGCTGCGGTAGTGGGACTGCTGCCCGCAGGTTTCAGCGCCGAACATTTAGGGCCGAATGATCATTATTACTGGGATGCCTTTTGGTCCCAGGCTGGCCTTGAGGCCGCCGCCGCCCTTTGTGCCCGTCGCGGACTTCATCACGAGGCGGAGAGCTTTGCGCAAAGCGCCCGGGAAATGCATCAAGCCATTTGGGCAAGTCTCGACTTGGCCCGCAGCCGACGTAACTTGGGCATGACTCTTCCCGCCTCACCGAATCGGCGCATGGATGCGGGAGCGGTCGGCTCCATTGCTTTCGGTTATCCACTACAACTCGGCGATGCCCGGGACCCGTCGCTTTTAGCCACGGTGAATTGGCTCATGGACAATCAGCGAGTCCAAGGGGCTTTTTTCCAGGACATGATTCACTCCGGACTGAATCCTTATTTGACCTTGCATTTGGCCCAAGTGCTTTTGCGCTCAGGCGATGCCCGGCATGGGGAATTGGCCCAAGCCATCGCCGATCTCGCTTCACCCACGGGCCAGTGGCCGGAAGCCATACATCCTATCACTCTTGGGGGATGCATGGGCGATGGACAGCATGTCTGGGCCGCCGCTGAATGGCTGATTTATTTGCGCAATCTTTTCGTACGCGAAGAAGGCGAGGGATTGATTCTTGGCCAAGGAATTTTGTCCCCATGGCTGAAGTCAGGTAAAGGAATGAGTTTCGGGCCAGCGCCCACGGCTTTCGGCAAGGTGACCCTGCTTTTTCAAGCCGAAGACGCCGGAGTGAAGGTGCAATGGACCGCCCACTGGCATCAAGCTCCGCCCTTCATTCGCCTATGCGTGCCAGGCACCGCCGAAACCCCACTTCCATCGGATTTGAGCCAGTACGAAATCCTTTTACCCTGGCTTTAGAGCTTATCAGCCCTGAATCTGGCTCCAAGAATTTGCGCCGCTTTGGCAAAAGGGTTGGCCAAAGCAGGGACAGGCCACTATTCTTATCAATAGACAAAAAAGTCTATTAAATGGTTTTCCTTTGAGGCGGGGTCAATATGCAGTACTTGAATGTGATTAAGGAACCCTATCGTCTTCTCTTTCCCATCGGCCTAATAGGCGCTTGTGTGGGCTTGGGGATTTGGTTGCCCTTTTTATTTGGCCTTTCCGGATTCGCGTATCCAGGAAGCAGTCATGCTTTATTGCAAATCCAAGGTTATTTGCTGGCTTTCATCCTTGGGTTTTTATTGACCATGCTACCCAAGGTTTTGGCTTTGCCGCCTTGGTCTGCCTGGAGTTTTTATCCCATACCCACCCTCTTAGTTTTGCAAACCGTGGCGCTTCTAATTTGGGGTCCGGGCCTGGCGCAAATCCTGCACGGCCTATTGATGGCCTATGTTTTGATTTTGCTGGGCTTACGTTTTCCCCGGCGTGGGCAAAAGCCACCGCCGTCCTTTCTTCTCATTGCCGCAGCCCTATTGGCGGATTTCGCGGGGACGGCTTTCCTTTTGGCGACGCAATTTCGGGCGGAGTCCTTTACTTTCTTCGGTGCTTCGCCCGTACTCCTTGGATATAGCCTACAGTATCAAGCTTTTCCGCTATTGCTCATACTCGGAGTCGGTAGCTTTTTATTGCCACGGTTTTTTCTTTACGAACGACCCCATGTGCCCAAGCCCTGGTTTTCGAGTCGCCTTTTTTGGGTTAGCATTGCCTTGTTGATTTTCACGAGTTGCTGGTTGGAAAGCGCCACTGGGCTGCATCGCGAAACCTTGGCGATGATGCGAATCAGTTATGCCCTGCGCTTCGGGGCTATTGCCTTGGTTTTGTTTCCCGTCATCGGCTTGCATCGCGTCGTTTGGAAAATACCGCCCTATTTGCAGGGCGCGCGTTTCGGGCTTTATGGCATTGCCCTGGGGCTTGGCCTTGCCATGGCCGATCCCGTGCATCGCCTAGCCTGGCTGCATTTGGTTTTCATCGGAGGCTATGGGGGATTGACGCTAGCGGTTGCTTCCCGCGTGGTTGCCGGCCATGGCGGTGTGCCCGCCTTGTTGGTGGATTCGGCTTCTTGGGCCTGGTATTGGGGACCGTTTTTCGCGCTGGGAATAATACTGCGCCTTGGTGCCGATTTTTGGCTTAGCCTTCGCAATCCCATGCTGATTGCGGCCACCCTTAGCATGATGCTGGGGTTTGCCGTTTGGGCATGGCGCTTCACTCCCTATTTGGGGACGACACCCGCAGGTTTAGTGCCGCCGCAGAAACCCGGGACCAAGGCTTTACAAGAAGCCAGGAAGTCAGGATAGGGTATAGAAAGGGGTAGGGCGGAGGGGAGAAGAAAAGTGGCGTTCCCAAGGGGATTTGAACCCCTGTTACTGCCGTGAAAGGGCAATGTCCTAGGCCACTAGACGATGGGAACGTGGCAGAAGGGTAGGCAAAGTTAATACACCTTGGCCTGAATGCCTAGGTTTGGAGTGCTCAATTTCCTGTCGGCATGCGATAAACTTCAGCGGCAATAAAGATTTCCACTAATTCCAAGTCGAGCTTGCCCGTTTTGACCTCATCATGCAAAATGGCTAGGGCTTTTTCCGGAGGCATGGCCTTTTTATAAGGCCTATCGGATGCCGCCAGGGCATCGTAAATATCGCAAACCGTCATGATTTTCGCCGCCACGGGGATTTCCGATTGGCTTAGGTTTCTTGGGTAGCCGGTACCGTCGAGTTTTTCATGATGGGCATGGGCGATGTCGGGAACCCGCTTCAAGTCGCGCGTCCAGGGTATGCGGCTTAAAAAGCGATAGGTGTGGGTGACATGCGATTCGATTTCGGCGCGTTCTTCTTGGCTTAGAGTTCCCCTGGGAATGGATAACCTAAGCATTTCCTCGGGCTGAAGGAGAGCCACGGTGCGACCATCGGGATCAAAAAACGGTGTTAAAACCAGGCTTTGCAATCGCTCTTGATCCCCACCCGTGAGGGGATAGGGCTCATTGGTACGCCGCATAAAGGCCTTCAATTCTTCCAGGTCTTCCAGGCGACGTAGAAGGGCGGTATCCAAATCGGAAAAAAGCCGGTGAGGATCTTCGCCCGGGGAATCGAGTAGCAGTCTTAGTTTGTTTCGATCGGTTTGCCAGCGCATGCATGTTGCGACATGCTCCAGTCTGAGTTGTATGCGCTCCATTTCATCAGGGAAGAGTTTCTTGGCCTTGGTGAGAATATGTTCTCGCACACCGATTTTCCCGAAATCATGCAAGAGGGCGGCATAGCGTAATTCACGCAAATCCTGGGATTGAAAACGCGTATCGCGATAGGTGCCGTGGGCATGGCGCTCGACGCATTGGGCTAAGCGTACCGAATAGGCTCCTACGCGATGACTATGGCCGGAGGTGGTAGGGTCGCGGGATTCGATGGCGACCACACTGGCGGTGATGAAGCCTTCGAAAAGGCTTTTTATTTCTTCCTCGTGTTGGGCATTGACTATGGCCACGGCGGCCTGGGAAGCCAGGGAAAGGGAAATGTCCATGTCCTCTTGCCGATAGGCTACGACTTGGTCGTCGGCCACCTCGACGGAGACTATGGACTGGTTGCGCCACCGACATTTATTGATGAGTTGAATGGCCCCGATAACCGATCCCTGCTTGTCCTTCATGGGCAAGGTCAGCATGGACCTCGTCACATAGCCTGAGGTTTGATCAAAGCCATGATTGTGGCGATAGGCCTCTCTTTGGTCAATGCGATAAACGTCGGGAATATTCAAAGGCTTGCCCGATAACATGGCAAAGCCCACAATGGAGCTGCGCGTCGCTGGAACCGCGACTTCTTCGAAGGGGGCGGGAACCGAAAGATTACGCGTCAATTTAAAGCGAATTTGGCGATTTGCCCAAAAATCATGGTCCTGTTCGCGCGCTCCCGGACGGGTTTCAACGAGATATAGGCAACCCGCATCGCTGCCGGTCAAGGCCATGGCCTTTTCCAAAATCAATTGCAGCAAGCGGTCCAGATTTTTTTCGCCCATCAGGGCAATGCCGATTTGATTGAGCTGGCGATTGCGAGTCTCGATCACCGCGGCGGAATTATGCAAGGTCAGGCGGTCTTCCTTAAGCTGCAAGACCCGCAAACTATGCTCCAAAGCAATGCTGATGTCGGCCGGGCTGGGCTCGGGAGGCAGGCGAAAATCCACCCAAGCGGGCAAGGTTTCTGCTTCGGTTTGAGGCCTGAAAATGACGGCGACATACTGGAAGAGCAAGTCATAATCGCCCTGGTCTTCCAGGGTGGAGCCTTCGATAAGCAGAATGGAAAAAGGGAGGGCCTCGGTGACCCGGGACAGCTTTTCTTCGTTCAGCCTCAAGGGGGCCGATAAGGTTACAGGCAATTTAAGGGCAGTGAAATTGTGAATCCACACCACTTTAGGTGCTTGGTGCGAATCCGGTGCCGAGGGCATGGCCCATTATAAAACGCTGCAATGCGAGGAAACAAGGTGATGTATTTTTGACTTGAAGTATTCTAAACTATATCCGTCCACGAGCTTGCATGCGCTACGGCATATTCAGCGATATACACAGCAACTATGAAGCGCTCACCAGCGTGCTTGAATCCATGGATGCCCATGGGGTAGAGCGCAAGGTTTGCCTTGGGGATGCGGTGGGTTATGGACCTAGTCCAAATGAATGCGTGGATTTAATCCGGGACAAAAGCCAAATCACCTTGCTCGGCAATCACGATTCCGTGGCCCTAGGCCGCGAATCCTCCGAGAACTTCAATTTCTATGCGCGCAAGGCCATCGAGTGGACCAAGGAAAATTTGAGCGAAGGCTCGCGCCAATTTCTGGACAAACTGCCCTACGTTGTGGACGAGGCGCCTCTCACCTTCGTGCATGCCAGCCCGCGTTCGCCGGTGGACTGGTACTATATCACCAGCTTTGACGATGCCATCGACGCCTTTTCCTTTTTCAGCGAACGCATTTGCTTTGTGGGACACACGCACTTTCCCTCCATCGTGGTGATGGAAAACGATCAGAGCTTCTGGGTTTCGGAAACCCTTTCGCATAAGCTCGTGGCCAATCAGCGTGTCTTGGTCAATGTGGGCAGTGTGGGGCAGCCCCGCGATCGCATTCCCCTGGCGAGCTGGAGCCTTTGCGATACCAAGGAAATGACGGTGCAAATCCTCCGTGTGCCTTATGATATTCCCGGGACGCAAGAGCGTATGCGCAAACTCGACTTCGCCGAATTCCTGATCAATCGGCTTGCCGAAGGTCGGTAACGGACGTGGTCCGTAAGTCCAAGGTCAAAGCACCTCCTCCCGATCCAGCCGTCCTAAGACCCACTTGGAAGCGAGCTTCCTGGGCCGTGAATGCGGAGTTGAATTCCGCTCAAAGGGATGCTGTAGCGGCGCCAGAAGGCCCCGTGCTGGTTTTAGCGGCGGCGGGTTCGGGCAAAACCCGTGTTCTCATCGCCCGCATCCTTCATCATGCTGCGGAACATGGCATTGACCCTGGCCGCATTTGCGCCTTGACCTTTAGCACCAAGGCCGCCCGCGAAATGGACACGCGTTTGGCGCATACGGCCAAGGGTCTGGAAGATGTTTTTCTCGGTACCTTTCATGCTCTCGGCCTGCGCATCGTAAAGCGCTTTCATAAAGAATTGGGATTTGTCGATCCCCCCAAGGTGCTCGATACCCATGGCCGCATCGCCTTGCTCATGGGGCAGGCCGGCGACGGTTTCGCTCGCAATCAGAAATTCGATCCTTTCGAATTGGCCGATACGGTGTCGCGTTTCAAGGATAGGGGAATGCTTCCCGAGGAATGCCCCGACGACACCCCTTTCGGAAGCCGTCTTGGCCGCATTTGGAAAGGGTATGAAAAGCAAAAACACAAGGCTTGCGCAGTCGATTTCGAGGACTTGTTGCAAATGCCCTTGAAACTTTTCCGCGTTGGCGGCGAACCCCTGGAGGCTTGCCGCCGTGAATGGACGCATTGGCTGGTCGATGAGTTTCAGGACACGAGTCAAAGTCAGTTGGAAATACTCCGCTTGCTTGCCGGTCCGGATTCACGAGTTTTTGTGGTGGGGGATGACGATCAAAGCATTTATGGCTGGCGCGGTGCCGACATGCAAAATGTGCTGCTCTTCGAAAGCCATTTTCGCCAGGCCAACCTTTTCAAGTTGGAGCAAAATTATCGCTCGACGGGCCATATCATTACGGCCTCTAATGCCGTGGTCGAGAAAAACACCCAGCGGCGCGCCAAGCGCGTTTTCACCGATCGCGATGCAGGCGAACCTTTAAACCATTTCGTCGCTGACGACGAAAAGGGCGAACAAGATTGGCTGGTCGAGAGGTTGAAGCATATTCGCGATCAAGAAGGCCTTGATTTACGAAAGGTCGCCCTGCTCACGCGCACCAATCAGCAATTGCGCGAGTGGATGGAATTGTGCCTAGCGAATGGTATCCCCTATGCAGTGCGGGGCGCCGATAGTTTGCTGGATTTTCCCGAAGTCGAGGCCGTATTGGCCTATGCCAAAATCATGGCTGATGCGGATGACGAATTGGCCCTGGCCCGCGTCCTGACCTTTCCTAAACGAGGCGTTCCCAAAGGCCTTTTGCAGCAAGTGACACGTCATGAGGACAGCACCCTATTGGCTGGCCTCAAGCAACTCTTGGACACGCGCGGGGATGCCTGGTGCCCACCTACGCTCGAACTTATCGCGTCTATTCAAACCGCCGCCCTGGAACAAAAACCTGGTGCCTTCGTAGCGCCATTGCGCGAATTGATCACTCGTGCCGGTTTGCTTGCCGCCTTCGAGGAGGGCGGCCGTAAGCGCGAGCGTATCGAAGAATTTTTGCGCCTATTCGCCCAGCGAGAAAAGCGGCATCCTACCGCCAGCCTACTCGATCATATCAGCGCCCTCGCCTTGGAAACCCAAATCGAAGACAATGAGGATCGCCAGCCCGGTGTGCGCCTTTTGACCGTGCATGCCGCAAAAGGTTTGGAATGGGACACGGTTTTCGTGCCGACCTTGGACGACGATGTCTTTCCCTCTAAGCCCAATCACACCGATACCGGTATCGCTGAAGAGCGCCGCCTATTCTATGTGGCCTTAACCCGCGCTCGCCGCCGCCTTTATTTGTCCTGGCCCAAGACCAAGGTGCACTATCGGGTCGTGCGTGAAGTTGTACCTTGCCGTTTCCTTTTTGACATTCCCGAGGCCTGCTGGGATGGCCCTTTGGGCCAAAAACAAGAGCAGGAAAAACAAGCCTTCTTGGCAGATTTTTTCAGTTCCGTGGCCAATCTTTTCGGATCCTCCGCCGCATGAAATTGCGCTTGATGGTCATCGGGTCCATGTCGAATCCGCATCTCAAGGCTTTATGCGCCGATTTCGCCGCGCGAGTGAAGCATGTCTTGCCCTTCGACTTGATCGAAATCCGTGACGGTAAGGCTCGCGAAGGTGACAAACGTTTGCAGGATGAGGCCGTGGCCCTGCGCCGCAAGGCCGAAGCCCCCGAGACGGGCAAGCTTATGGCCTGGGCCTGCTGGGACGCTCAAGGCCAAACCCTGTCGTCTGAGGGACTTTCCGAGTGGCTAGCCAAGCGCGAAAATGAAAGCACCCGCGTCCTGACCTGGGTCCTAGGCTCTTCCCATGGCCTTGCTCCGGAATTCAAACGCGACTGCGAGCATCGCCTTAGCTTGGGAGCCATGACTTTCACCCATGAAATGGCCCGTTTCCTGGTGCTAGAGCAGCTTTATCGAGCCCTTTGCATACAGCGAAGATTGCCCTATCATCATTAAATTGATTCTTACACCGAAATAGTTGCCGGTTAAAACACCCGGCCCTCATTATGAACGCTTCCCAACTCCCCCCATCTGAATCCCTGACACGCTACGTCCTGCATGAATTGCCCATGCTTCCCGGATCTACCGACGAGGGCGGAGATTGGGCTGCGGCGATAGGTCGGCTTTTGCGGGTTAAAGCCCAGCTCATTCGCGACGTGCGTATTTTGCGCAAGTCGCTCGATTCACGTCGGCGCAATCATCCTGAGTGGAAATACACTTTGGAATTCGGCTATGCGGGCAAGCTCAAGCACCCCAAGCTTAG